>CAXTOE010000183.1:0-5888 GCA_964245685.1 uncultured Acetobacteraceae bacterium
GCCCTGCTCCAGCAGGAAGGCGACGCCGGAGCGCGGCGCGATCTGGTGCACCGGGCTCACGCCCCGTGCTCAGGCCGCATCGCGGTCGCGCCCGTTCGGCGGCTGGAACGGGCAGCGCCATGCCGCGTCCACCAGCCGGCCGCTATACTGCCTGGCCTCGGAGATCTCGCCGAAGCGGGCCAGCATCGGGTTGGTCGAGCCGTTGAGTGCGGCGTCGCGCTCGATGATGGTCGAGCGCAGCCTGTCGTACTGGCCCTCGGCGCGCAGGCGCTCGAACTGGTCGTGCAGGTTGAACACCAGGGCGGGACGCTCGAAGCGGCGCGCCAGCCGGCTCGCCGCGGGATGCAGCCCGACCACGAAGAACGCCTCGCCGCCGAAGCTGAGCGAGAAGTGCGGGCTGTCCGGATCGCCGCTCACCCGCGCATCCTGCTTCTCGCCGAACCAGGCATCCTTGTCGGAAAAGGACTGCACACGCTGCCACAGATGATGCTCGAACTCCGCCTCGTCGAGCGTGCCCGGACCCTCGAACAGGATGGCGAAGCTGCGGAACAGCGTCCGCTCCTCCTGATACTCGCGGATGAAGCCGAGCAGTTCGGGATAGACACGCATGTCGTCCCAGGCCGAGCGGATGTCGCGGCCGACCATGATGCGCAGCTGCCCGCGCGCCAGCGCCGCCTTGGCACCGACGCAGGAGAAGCGTGGATCACGGATGAAGTCACTGAATCGTTTCGCCAGCGGGTGATCCTCGTCGAGGATCGGGTCCGTCATCGGCACTGCATCGACGTTCATGCTGCGGGCTGGCTCACAATGGAGGAGCAGCAACACGGCCTGAACAGTCGGGTTCCACATGTCACGCCTCTACAACGCGCAGAAGCGACGAACTTGGCGCATAGCTGAACTGTGCACAAATTCCCGCGAGTTCTGCTGTTTTCTTGCACTGCTGTCACAACGGGTGCCGCCGCGCTCTCATCTACAGCAGCTGCACCGTGGCGGAGGATGCCGGTTGAACAGCCTGCTGGTCGCGACCCTCCAGGGCATCGTCGAGGGACGGCGACGGGACGGCGTCCGTTGTTGGCGCGGCATCCGCTATGCCGCCGCGCCGACCGGTGCCCACCGGTTCCTGGCACCGCGGCCGCCGCCCGGATGGTCGGGCGTGCGGCAGGCCGACCGCTTCGGCCCCGGCGCGCCACAGCGCGGCGTCGCCCCGTTCGGGCTGCCACCGGCGCCCGAGCGCTTCGGCGAGGACTGCCTGCGGCTGAACATCTGGTCGACCGCGCAAGACCCGGAGGCGGACGCGCTCCGGCCGGTCCTGCTGTGGATCCATGGCGGTGCCTTCCTGATCGGCAGCGCCGACCTGTTCGACGGCGCCGACCTGGCGCGATCCGGCGAGATCCTGGTGGTGACGATCAACTACCGGCTGGGCGTGTTGGGCTTCGTCGATTTCGGCGCTGTGCTGGGCGATCCCCGGCTGGAGGGCAATGCCGGCCTGCGCGACATGATCGCCGCACTGCGCTGGGTGCGCGACAACATCCGCGGCTTCGGCGGCGATCCGGAGCGCGTCACGATCGCCGGCCAGTCCGCCGGCTCAATCGCGGTCAGCCTGCTGATGCAGTGCGAGGCGGCGCGCGGCCTGTTCCACGGCGCCATCATGCAGAGCGGCGCGTCGCCGCTGATCCACGACCGCCGGGTCAGCCGCATGGTGGCCGCCGCCTACCTGGACCGCCTCGGACCACACGCCGCCTCGCTCGAGGATCTGCAGGCCGTCGAGGTGCGGCACCTGCTGGCGGCGCAGGCGGCGGTGCAGCGCTCGCTCGGCGGCGGCATCGCGGCGGCACCCTTCTTCGACGGCAGCCTGCTGCCCGCCGACGCGTCGGCGGCCCGCGAGACCGCCACCGCGCCGGTGCCGCTGCTCGCCGGCTTCACCCGCGAGGAGATCCGCCTGTTCGAGCTGCTGCCCGGCGGGGTGCTGCACCGGCGCCGCCGCCAGCTCGAGCGGCTGATCCGCACCGGGCTGGGGCGCGACGCCGAGGCGGTGCTGGACGCCTACCCGACGCGCCGCGCCGGCACCCGCGACCTCGCCAGCGACCTCTACATGTCGATGCCGACGCTGAACTTCGCCGAGCGTCATTGCCGCCGGGCGCCGACCTGGCTCTACCGCTTTGACCGCGCCCACCCGCTGCTCGGCGCGGCGCACGGGCTCGACCTGCTCTATCTGTGGCAGTTCCACGGCAGGCTCGCCGCCTGCCTGCGCGGCGGTCGCGAGATCGGGACAGGAGGGCGCCTGGCCCGGCGCATGCGCCGGCACTGGACCTGCTTCGTCCGCCACGGGCAACCGGGCGCCGACTGGCCGGCCTACGACGAGGCGCGGCGCACCACCATGCTGTTCGACCGCGACGACAGCCTCATCGACGACCCGCAGGGTGCACGCCGGCGCGCCTGGGCGGGCAGGGACGTCGCCACCGGCGCCAGCACCGGCATCGGCCGGACGATGACCTGAGCGGCGGCGGGACGGCTCAGCCCTTCAGCTTCTTGCTGCACTCGCTGTAGTAGCCACCACCCTTCTGCACCCAGCGCAGACCGCCGTTGCCGCCGGACGCCTTGTTCGCCTTGTACTGGTCGAGGCAGGTGTGCAGCCGCGCCTTGCCGGGCGTCTCCCTGCTGTACTTGGAGTCGATGGCGCTGGGAAAGGTGGCGGGGCCAGAGGCCGCGACCGGCGCCGACGGCTTGCTGACCACCGCGTTCGGCGATGCCGGCGGCGTCGTGCTGGCATCGGTGGCGGGCGTGGTTCCGGCCGAGGCCGCCGTGCCGGAGGCGCAGTTCTGCGCCCGGAAGCTCTTGTAGTTGGCGCCGTCCAGGGTGCCGGCCTTCTTGGCCGCCTGATACTTGACGCTGCACTCCTTGGAGGTGAGCGCCGCCGCGGCCCCCCCGTGGGCGAGGACGGCGAGCATCAGCGCGCCACCGAGAGCCATCCGGACCGTCTGCGTCATGTGTGTCCCCGCTGTTGAAGTCCGCGATGCGCCGGCGCACGACCGGTCGATCGCGCGCCGCTCGTCGATCGGTGCGGCTCGCGCCGCGCCGCTACCTGGCACCGGTGAGCCGGCCGATCATGCCGGCGAAATCGATACCCGAGGCGGTTCCGGGAGCGGTGCCGGCGGCGGGCGTGGTTCCTGCCTGCGGCGCCACGCTGCCTGCCGGGGTGGTGGCGTCCACCGCGTGGGGCAGGAATTGCGCCAGGATCTGGCTCCCCATGCCGGGCGGCAGACCGTGCTGCTGCGCCCAGGCGTCGATCTGCGCCGGCGGGAACACGCGCTCGACCTGCTCGGCGGACACCGGCAGGTTGTGGCCGTTGCCGATCCAGGACTGCACCTTTTCGCCCAGGCCGGCCTGCTCGAACTTCTGCGCGATCCCGGCCGGACCGCCGGCGGCGTTGATCACCTGGGCCAGCAGGTTGCCGGCGCCGCTCAGGGCGCCGCCCCCGGCGCTGCCGCCGAACAGACCACTCAGGATGCCGCTCATGACGGGCGCCTCCGCTGTGAACTCAGGCCTTCGCCAGCCGGTCGAAGGCCAGCACATCGTCCAGCACCGCCGCCATCCGGTCCAGCGGAATCATCGTCGGGCCGTCGCTCGGGGCCCGGTCCGGGTCCTCGTGGGTCTCGATGAACAGGGCGGCGACGCCGATCGCCACGGCGGCACGCGCCAGCACCGGCGCGAACTCGCGCTGGCCGCCCGAGGCACCCCCCAGCGCGCCCGGCTGCTGCACCGAGTGGGTGGCGTCGTACACGACCGGATAGCCGGTGCCCGCCATGATCGGCAGTGCGCGCATGTCGTTGACCAGGGTGTTGTAGCCGAACGAGCTGCCGCGCTCGGTCAGCAGGATGCGCGCGTTCCCGGTCGAGGCGATCTTGGCGGCGACGTGGCTCATCTCCCACGGCGCCAGGAACTGGCCCTTCTTGACGTTGACCGCGGCTCCGGTCTCGCCGGCGGCGAGCAGCAGGTCGGTCTGGCGGCACAGGAACGCCGGGATCTGCAGCACGTCGACCGCCTGCGCCGCGATCCGGCACTGCTCGGCGGCGTGCACGTCGGTCAGCACCGGGATGCCGTGACGGGCGCGCAGGCCGGCGAGGATCTCGAGCCCGCGTTCCATGCCGACGCCGCGCGCCGCACCCAGGCTGCTGCGGTTGGCCTTGTCGAAGCTGCTCTTGTAGATCAGGCCGATGCCGCGCGGCCGGCACAGCGCCAGCAGCGCCGAGGCCATCGCCTCGGCGTGGTCTTGGGACTCGATCTGGCAGGGTCCGGCGATCAGCGTGAGCGGCAGGCGGTTGCCGAGCGTCAGCGCGCCGATCCGGACGTCGTTCATACCAGCCGGGCCTTCTTCAGCGAGGCCTCGATGAAGCCGCGGAACAGCGGGTGCGGGGTGAACGGCTTGCTGGTCAGCTCGGGATGATACTGCACGCCGATGAACCAGGGGTGGTCCGGATACTCCACGATCTCCGGCAGCACCCCGTCCGGGCTCATGCCGGAGAACACCAGGCCGGCCTGCTCCAGCCGCTCGCGGTAGTGCACGTTGACCTCCCAGCGATGCCGGTGCCGCTCGCTGATCTCGCCCTTGGCGTAGGCGGCGGCGACGCGCGAGCCGGGCGCCAGCACCGCCGGGTAGGCGCCCAGGCGCATGGTGCCGCCGAGATCGCCGCCGGCGCGTCGACGCTCGAGCTCGTTGCCGCGCGCCCACTCCGTCATCAGCCCGATCACCGGCTCGTCGGTCGGGCCGAACTCGGTGGAGGAGGCGCGGGGCAGCCCCGCGAGGTTGCGGGCGCACTCGATCACCGCCATCTGCATGCCGAAGCAGATGCCCAGGAACGGGATGCGCCGCTCGCGGGCGAATCGCACCGCCTCGATCTTGCCCTCGGCGCCGCGCTCGCCGAAGCCGCCCGGCACCAGGATGCCGTCCACCTCCTGCAGGCGCTCGACCGCGCCGTCCTGCTCGAACACCTGGCTGTCGACCCAGTCGAGATGCACCCGCACCCGGCTCGCGATGCCGCCGTGGATCAGCGCCTCGTTGAGCGATTTGTAGCTGTCGAGCAGGCTGGTATACTTGCCGACCACGGCGATGCGCACCTCGCCCTCCGGGTTGCGCATCGCGCCCAGCACACGGTGCCAGCCGGCGAGGTCGGGCTTGCCCTCGTGCGGCAGCCCGAAATGGCGCAGCACCTCGGTGTCCATGCCGCCCTCGTGGTACGAGATCGGGCAGGCATAGATGGTGTCGACGTCGAGTGCCGCGACCACCGCCTCCGGCCGCACGTTGCAGAAGCTCGCGATCTTGCGCCGCTCCGCCTCGGGCAGCGGACGGTCGGAGCGGCACAGCAGCATCTGCGGCTGTATGCCGACGTTCTGCAGCTCCTTGACCGAGTGCTGCGTCGGCTTGGTCTTGAGCTCGCCCGCCGAGGCGATGAACGGCACCAGGGTGAGGTGGACGAACATGGTGCGCTCGGCGCCGAGGTCGTTGCGCAGCTGCCGGATCGCCTCCAGGAACGGCAGGCTCTCGATGTCGCCCACCGTGCCGCCGATCTCGATCAGCGCGAAATCGAGGTCCGCGGTGTCGGCGACGATGGCCTCCTTGATCGCGTCCGTGATGTGCGGGATCACCTGCACGGTGGCACCCAGGTAGTCGCCGCGCCGCTCGCGGGCGATCACGTCGGAGTAGATCCGCCCGGTGGTGGCGTTGTCGGCACGGGTCGCGTGCACCCCGGTGAAGCGCTCGTAGTGGCCGAGATCGAGGTCGGTCTCGGCACCGTCGTCGGTGACGAACACCTCGCCGTGCTGGTACGGGCTCATCGTGCCGGGGTCGACGTTGAGGTAGGGGGCGAGCTTGCGCAGCCGCACCTTGTAGC
>CAXTOE010000184.1:0-5873 GCA_964245685.1 uncultured Acetobacteraceae bacterium
GCGATGAAGCGGATATAGCGTTTCACCTCCGCCCCGCTCAGCCCTTCCACCGCCCCGAGCTCGAAGGCGAGGTCGATGAAGGCGTCCTCGTGCTCGACGATGGTGGCGCAGATCTGGGTGATCTCGGCGCGCAGCGCGTCGTCCCAGATTTCCGGGTTCTCCTGTATGAACACGCGGAACAGCCGGATCACCGACAGGCAGTGCAGGGTCTCGTCGCGCACCGACCAGGACACGATCTGTCCCATGCCCTTGAGCTTGTTGAAGCGCGGGAAGTTCAGCAGGATCGCGAACGAGGCGAACAGCTGCAGCCCCTCGGTGAAGGCGCCGAACGCGGCCAGCGTCTTGGCGATCTCGCGCTTGTTGGCAACCGAGAAGCCCTGCATGTAGTCGTACTTGTCCTTCATCTCCTTGTATTTAAGGAAGGCCGAGTACTCCACCTCGGGCATGCCGATGGTGTCGAGCAGGTGGCTGTAGGCAGCGATGTGTATGGTCTCGATGTTGGAGAACGCCGACAGCATCATCAGCACCTCGGTCGGTTTGAAGACCTGGCTGTAATGCTTCATGTAGCAGTTGTTCACCTCCACGTCGGACTGCGTGAAGAAGCGGAAGATCTGCGTCACCAGGTTCTGCTCGCCCGCCGACAGGGTGCGGTGCCAGTCCTTGACGTCGTCGGCGAGCGGCACCTCCTCGGGCAGCCAGTGCACGCGCTGCTGCGTCATCCAGGCCTCGTAGGCCCACGGATAGCGGAACGGCTTGTACACCGGGCTGCCGGTCAGGAGGTCGGCGCGCGGTGCGGTGGCGGGATCGGGGTTCGGGGGGGTGATGTCCATGACTGGTTTTACTCCCTGGGCGGCGACGGACCAACGATTCGCGGGCCCGCGCACCGCAGCGTGATGCGGCGGCACCGGCCTGCCGCGACGCGTGATTTGAGAGGCCGCGGCAGATGCGCCATAGAGCGCGGTGCGGCCCGAGGAGGTCGGCACGGCGCCTGACCGGAAGCGACGACATGACCGAGAGCAAGGACTGGAAGCTGCACGGGGTGCGCGTGATCCCCGGCGACCAGCTGGATCCGAACACCGCGCAGACGCCCGGCATGGAGCGGGCCGCGGCGATCAACCTGGCCCGCGTCGGCGCGCAGAAGCTGTGGGCCGGCACCGTCAGCATCCATGCCGACGCCAAGACTGGAGCGCATCATCACGGGGCACTGGAGAGCGTGATCTACGTGCTGCGCGGCCGGGCGCGCATGCGCTGGGGCGAGAGCCTGGAATACGTCGCCGAGGCCGGGCCCGGGGACTTCATCTTCGTGCCGCCCTACGTGCCGCACCAGGAGATCAACGCGTCGGCCGACGAGACGCTGGAATGCGTGCTGGTGCGCAGCGACAACGAGGCCGTGGTGGTGAATCTCGACATCGCCTCGGCGGAGCAGCCGGAGACGGTGCTCTGGGTGGACCCGATCCACGGCGCCGCGCGGCGGGGCTGACCGCGCGGTCGCCTTGATCGCCCGCGGCGGCGGTCAGCTGCAGGCCAGGCACTCCTCGTAGGGCATCTCGTCCTCGCTCCGGTGGCGCACCGGCGGCAGCACCGCCTGCTTCTCCAGCACCTCGACCTTGTTCAGCATCTCGCTGACCGTGTCGGCGCGCTGGATCGACAGCGAACGGCAATAATACAGCGACTTCAGCCCCCGCTTCCAGGCCAGCATGTGGATCTGGTGCAGGTCGCGCTTGTGGATGTCGGCGGGCAGGAACAGGTTCACCGACTGGCTCTGGCAGACATAGGGCGTGCGGTCGGCGGCGTGCTCCACCACCCAGCGCTGATCGAGCTCGAAGGCGGTCTTGAACACGTCGCGCTCCTGCTGGGTCAGGAAGTCGAGGTGCTGCACGCTGCCCTTGCTCAGGGTGATCGACGACCAGACCTCGTCGGTGTCGCGCCCCTTCTCGATCAGCAGCTTGTGCAGATGGCGGTTGCGCACCGTGAACGAGCCCGACAGCGTCTTTTGCAGGAACACGTTGGCCGCGATCGGCTCGATGCCCGGGCTCGCATTGCCGGCGATGATCGAGATCGAGGCGGTCGGCGCTATCGCCAGGTTGTGAGAGAAGGGCTCCTGTATGCCGTACTCGGCCGCATCCGGGCAGGCGCCGCGCTCCTCGGCGAGCATGCGCGAGGCCGCGTCGGCCTGGCTGCGCAGGTGCTGGAACATGCGCTTGTTCCAGACCTTGGCGATCACGCTCTCGAACGGGATGCCGTTGGCCTGCAGGAAGCCGTGGAAGCCCATCACGCCGAGCCCGACCGAGCGCTCGCGGCTCGCGGCATACTTGGCACGCGCCATCTCGTCGGGCGCACGCTCGATGAAGTCGGACAGGATGTTGTCGAGGAAGCGCATCACGTCCTCGACGAACAGCGGGTGGTCCTTCCACTCGAACCAGGTCTCGAGGTTGACCGACGACAGGCAGCACACCGCGGTGCGCTGCTGGCCGTGCTGGTCGATCCCCGTCGGCAGCATGATCTCCGCACACAGGTTCGAGGTCTTGACCTCGAGCCCGGCCAGCTTGTGGTGCTCGGGGCGGGCGTTGTTCGCGTGGTCGGAGTAGATGATGTAGGGCTCGCCCTGCTCCATCCGCGCGGTCAGGATGCGGATCCACAGGGACCGCGCCGAGATCTTGCGTATGTGCGCGCCGTCCTTGGGCGAGGTCAGCACCCACTCGTCGTCCGCCTCGACCGCCCGCATGAAGGCGTCGGGGATCAGGATGCCGTGATGCAGGTTGAGCGCCTTGCGGTTCGGATCGCCCCCGGTGGGGCGGCGCATCTCGATGAACTCCTCGATCTCGGGATGCCAGACCGGCAGGTAGACCGCCGCCGAGCCGCGGCGCAGCGAGCCCTGGCTGATCGCCAGCGTCAGGCTGTCCATCACCCGGATGAACGGGATCACGCCGGAGGTCTTGCCGTTGCGCCCCACGTTCTCGCCGATCGAGCGCAGGTTGCCCCAGTACGAGCCGATGCCGCCGCCCTTGGAGGCGAGCCAGACATTCTCGTTCCACAGCCCGACGATACCCTCCAGGCTGTCGCTGGCCTCGTTGAGGAAGCACGAGATCGGCAGGCCGCGGCTGGTGCCGCCGTTCGACAGCACCGGCGTCGCCGGCATGAACCAGTGCCGGGAGATGTAGTCGTAGATGCGCTGGGCGTGCGCCGTGTCGTCGCCGTAGAAGCTGGCGACGCGGGCGAACAGGTCCTGATAGCCCTCGCCCGGCAGCAGGTAGCGGTTATCCAGGGTGGCGCGGCCGAAATCGGTGATCAGCGCGTCGCGCGAACGGTCGACGCGGACCTGGTGGCGGCCGCGCAGCTGCACCGCATCGACCAGCATGTCACCAGACTCCGGGCCGTGGTCGGACACCGCGTCGTGATGCGTCCCTGAGACTTGGTGCAAGGTCATCGGGTTCTCCGTGGACTGGGCGGCGGAAACGGCCACATGGTCGTCAACGCTAGATCTCGGGCAATGTTTCGCCTCCCACCACTAGATGATGTTTATGCGGGTATTTCAAGGTCGATCTTCGGCGAGCGAAAACCCTGCTGCGGTCTCAACGCGCTACGGCTTCGATCCACGCTTTGCACAGGTGGACGCGACGCGCCGACTCGATGTCCCGCTCACGGCTGGCGTCCGGGCGCGTCGAGCAGGTCGGTGATCCTGCTCGACAGCGCGCTCAGCGTGAACGGCTTGATCAGCACCGGAATGCCCGGCTCCAGGCTGATCCCGGCATTGCCGTCGAAGGCGTAGCCGGTGATGAACAGGATCGGCAGGCTCGGGCGCAGCGACCGCGCGCGCCGCGCCAGTACCGAGCCGTTGAAGCCGTTCGGTAGCCCGATATCGGTGATCATGAGGTCGAACGCGGCCGCGCTCTCCAGCTTGACCATGGCCGAGACGGCATCCTCCGCTTCCTGTACCGAGTGGCCGCGCTCGCGCAACAGATCGACCACCAGCATGCGGACGACCGCCTCGTCATCGACGACGAGGATCCGCGCCGTCGCCTCCGACGTCGCGCTCATTGATGACCACCACTGCTTGGTCGCACTCGAACGTCCGGCTTCCCCACCACGCGCTGTCATGTCGGTTCGCATCGTCGAACGCAACAAACAAAACTGCGTGAAACGGTGCCTTCGCACTATAAATCGGCAAGCTTACAGTTCGACACGATCAACTAGGCAAAAACTTTCCCGAAACGATTTCGCAGGAACGCATCGAGATCGATATCCTCCTGCCGCACCAGGCCACCCTGCGGCAGTTTGCCGGCTGCCAGCAGGTCCAGCGTGGCGCAGATGCTGCCCGCGGTGGTCAGCTGGATCGCGCTGCGCGCTCGTCCCGATATCGATCCGCCCTCGATCCGGCGCGCAAACGTTTCCTGCATCAGCCTGCCGTCGCGTGTGCCGATGACCGTCACGAAAATGACCACCACGTCCTGCACCGTCACGGGCAGCGCGTTCTCGAGGATGGAGCGCAGCATGCTACGGCGATCCGCCAGCCGCAGGTCGTGCAGCAGCAGCTTCATGATCGCGCAGTGCCCCGGATACCGCATCGTGCGGTAGTTCAGCTCGCGCACCCGGCCGGCGTAGCTGTCGCACATCGAGCCCAGGCCGCCGGACGTGTTGAACGCCTCGTAGGCGACGCCGTCGATCGACAGGCCCTCACAATCCTCCAGCGCCTGCACCAGGCGACGCTCCCCCTGGACGATCGCCTCGCACGGCTCGATGTACTCGTTGATCACCCCCTCCGTGCTCCAGGTCAGGTTGTAGCCGAGGGCGTTGTCCGGATAGCGCGGCAGCGCGCCGACGCGCAGCCGGATGCAGTCCAGCGTCTCGAAGCGGGCGGCGATGGCGTGGGCGGCGATCGACACGAAGCCCGGCGCCAGGCCGCATTGCGGGATGAACGCCGTCCCGGACTCGCGCGCCAGGTCGCGCACCAGCCGCGTGCTCGCCACGTCCTCGGTCAGGTCGAGATAGTGCGCCCGCGCGGCGAAGGCGGCGGCGGCAATCCGGGTCGTGAGGTGGAACGGTGCCGCCGACAGCACCGCGTAGCGGCCGCGCAGCACGCCGGCGAGATCGTCCTCGGTGCCGAGATCCAGCGCCAGGCGCGTGACCTCGCCGGCGAGCTGCATCGCGTCGAGCGCCTCGCGGTCGCGGTCGATCAGCGTCACCGCATAGTCGCCGCTCATCGCCAGCAGCTCCGCGATGGTCGAGCCGATCTTGCCGGCACCGATGACGGCGATGTCTCTCATGGGGAACTCCGGAAGGATGCGCGGCTGCACCGCCAGGATCCGGCCTGGAGTGCCGGGTGGACAAGGCGCGCATCGCCGATACGGTCACGTTGACATCGGCATCCTGCCGCATAGTTTCGGCACAATGCACATCGACGCGCTCGACCGTAGCCTGCTCGACCTGCTCCGCGGCAATGCCCGCCTGCCCACCGCGGCGATCGCGCGCACCCTGGGGCTGTCCCGGACGACGGTGCAGAGCCGGATCGAACGGCTGGAACGCGGCGGCGCGATCCTCGGCTACACCATTCGGGCCGGACCGGGGATCGGGCCGGAGCCGGTGCGCGCGCACGTGATGATCGCTTCGGCGCCGAAACGGGCGTCGGCGATCGAGGCGGCGCTACGGCGGATGAGCGCGGTCCGGACGCTGCACGCGGTCGGCGGCCAGTTCGACCTGATCGCGATGGTGGAGGCGGGCTCCATCAAGGAGGCGGACCGGCTGATCGACCGCATCGGCGCCCTGGAGGGCGTGGATCGCACCAATTCCACGCTGATCCTGTCCACTCGGCTCTCCCGGTAGCGGCTGAAGGCCAGGGCGCTGCCTTGGACCCGCTGGGGCCGCTCCCCAGACGC
>CAXTOE010000185.1:0-3485 GCA_964245685.1 uncultured Acetobacteraceae bacterium
GGCCAAGATATCGCGCGCCGTCGTCGATGCGTCGGCGCGCGATATCTTGGCCACGCGGATCACGCAGTTCGAGCAGCGGCGCCAGGCGCACCGGCTGGCGCTCGCCCAGGCCGAGCAGGCGCACGCACAGGCGCAGGCCGCGCTGCACGGCCGGGTGCAGGCACTCGCCGAGGCGCAGGCGTCGCGCCGCCAGGCGGAGATCGCCCTGTCGCAGGCGCGCGAGGCGACGCTGCGTCAGCAGGGTCGCGTCGAGCAGGCCGACGCGATCCTGGCCGGGCTGCTGGCGGAGACCCCGGACCCGCCGACGGAGGTGCCGGATGACCTGTCCGACGCCGCCGAAGGCGGCCTGCGACGACGCATCGCCGAGCTCGGCCACGCGCGCGAGGAGATCGGTCCGGTCAACCTGCGCGCCGACATCGAGAGCGCGGAGGTTCGGACGAGCGCTGAGGCGATCGCCGCGGAGCGGACGGAACTGGAGGCCGCGATCGCCCTGCTGCACGGCTCGATCGGCCAGGCCAACCGCGACGGCCGCAGCCGCCTGCTGGAGGTGCTCGAGGCGGTGGATCGGCAGTTCCGCGCCCTGTTCGCGCGGCTGTTCGGCGGCGGCCGCGCCCAGCTCGGCATGGTCGGCGATGACGATCCGCTGCTGGCTGGGCTGGAAATCTACGCGCAACCGCCCGGCAAGAAGCGCCCCACCCTGGCGCGGCTGGCCGGCGGCGAGCAGGCGCTCACCGCGCTGGGCCTGATCTTCGCCGTGTTCCGCTGCAACACGGCACCGCTCTGCGTGCTCGACGAGGTCGACGCCCCGCTGGACGATGCCAATGTCGGCCGCTTCTGCGCGCTGCTCGCCGACATGGTCGCGCAGGCGGAGACGCGTTTCCTGGTGGTGACGCACCATCAACTGACGATGGCCCACATGGACCGGCTCTACGGCGTCACCATGCAGGAGCGCGGCGTCAGCCGGCTGCTTTCGGTCGATCTGGCGGCGGCCTCGGATCTCGCGACCCCGAAACGCAGGCAGGCCTGAGCGGCCAGCACGACGCGCCGCCCATCGGGTTCTCGATTAACGGGACGGCAATTTTTCCGGCTCATCATGCATCGACGATGTGGCTCGACCAGCGCTGCCAATCCTCGGCGGCTCCGGATCTGCCATGCCTGACGGAGCCTGCACGTGTTTCCTGCCTCCTCCATGACGACGCACACCAACGATCCCGGCATCCCGGATCGTGAACAGCATAGTGCGCAGCATCTCCGCGCGATGCTGGACGGCATGACCGTCGGCCTGCTGACGTTCAACGGCAACCTCGACATCCTGTTCGCGAACCGGCAGCTCGCCGTCATCCTGGGAATGGAGCTGGCTGTCATCGGCAGGACCACCACGCTGCTCGACCTGCTCGAGGCCAGCTCGGTGCTCGACGAGGAGGCGGTGCATCGCGTGCATGAGGCTTGCCTCGGTGCGATCGCGACCTCGGTAGCCCGGCGATGGACTCTGGCGATCTCCCCCGGCCGGGCACGCCGCTGCTTCGCCGTCCAGGTCGTCCCGCTCGGCGAGGGACGGTGGATGATCTCCTTCGAGGAGGTCACCGCCAGACAGGAGGCCGAGGCGAACGCGATCGAGCTGGCGATGCGCGATCCGCTCACCGGGTTGGCAAACCGGCAGCTCTTCCAGGAGCGCGCCGGTGCGGCCCTCGCCAGCGTCTCGAGCGGTGCGGCAGCAGCACCGGCAGACGGCGCGCAGGAGGCAGCCCAGCACGCCGTGCTCCTGGTCGACCTCGACCGCTTCAAGGCGGTGAACGACACGCTCGGTCACCCGATCGGCGACGGGCTGCTTCGGCTGGTCTCGAAGCGGCTGCACTCGCTGCTGCGCCAGCAGGACATCGTCGCCAGGCTCGGCGGCGACGAATTCGCACTGATGATAACGCCGGCACCGAATGCGGCTGGCCTGGGGCAGCTCGCCAAGCGGATCATCGACGTGCTGGGCCGCCCCTACCTGGTCGACGGGCACCTGGTCAATATCGGCGCCAGCATCGGCATCGCGGTGGCGCCGCAGGACGGGCAGGCGTGCGACGAGCTGCTGCGCAGTGCGGATCTCGCGCTCTACGCCTCCAAGAACACCGGACGCAGCCGACACAGCTTCTTTGATGGATCGATGGATGCACGCGCACGGGCGCGTCGGGCACTGGAGATCGACCTGCGCAAGGCGCTGGCCCTGCGCGAGTTCGAGCTGCACTACCAGCCGCAGATCAACCTCGAGACCAACGCGGTGGTCGGCTTCGAGGCGCTGCTGCGCTGGCGGCATCCCGAGCGCGGCCTGGTGTCGCCGCTGGAGTTCATCCCGCTGGCGGAGGAGATCGGCCTGATCGTCCCGCTCGGCGAGTGGGTGCTGCGCGAGGCCTGCCAGGAGGCCACGCGCTGGCCCGATAGCGTGTCGGTCGCGGTGAACGTCTCGCCCTTCCAGTTCGAGGATCCCGACAGGCTGACGCGCATGATCGCGGCATCTCTCGCGAGCAGCGGGCTGCCGGGAAGCCGGCTGGAGATCGAGATCACCGAGAGCGTGCTGCTGCGCAACGAGCGATCGGTGCTGAAGTCGCTGCACCAGCTACGCGCCATGGACGTCCGCGTGGCGATGGACGATTTCGGCACCGGCTACTCCTCGCTGAGCCAGCTGCACAGCTTTCCGTTCGACAAGATCAAGATCGACCGGTCCTTCGTGAACAATACCGGCGACGCCGCCGGACAGAACGCCATCATCCGCGCGATCACCGCACTCGGAGTCAGTCTCGGCATGGCGACGATCGCCGAAGGCGTCGAGACGCCCGACCAACTCCTGCGCATACGCGCCGAGGGCTGCACATCGGTTCAGGGTTACCTGTTCAGCCGCCCGGTTCCGCTCGATCAGGTAGACGGCCTGATCGCGGCGTTCCCGGGCCGACCCGTATGAGCTTTCTCCGACCTGAAAGGACCTTGTGATGACCCAACTCTACCGCGTGCTGTACTGCTCCCGGAACAGCATCCCGCATGCTCCTGAAGTCGTCGCCGAGGACATCCTCGCCATCCTGGCGAAGTCGCGGCGCAACAACGCCCGCGACGGCGTCACCGGCGGCCTGCTGTTCAGCACCGGCTGCTTCGCGCAGGTGCTCGAAGGACCCGTCGATGCGGTCGAGGCGGCATTCGAGCGCATACAGTGCGACGAGCGGCACACCGACGTGACGGTGCTGCAGGCCGGACCGGTCGCGATGCGCGATTTTCCGGACTGGTCGATGGGCTTCGCCGGCAGCGGTGCCGCAAGCGGCCCGATCTCCGGCGAGCTGCTCCAGGATGCGCTCGCTGGTCGCTCCAGCGGCGGAGACGAACTGTTCAGCATCCTCAAGTCGGTGGTGGTGCGCGAGACCGAGTGGCTTCCCTCTGCCTAGCTCGGGAAGCCAAGGGCTCGGGGCGGGGCCCGCGGGGGGGGGCGGGGCGCCCCCCCCCCCCCCCCCCCGCAA
>CAXTOE010000185.1:3495-5833 GCA_964245685.1 uncultured Acetobacteraceae bacterium
CCAAGGGCTCTGCCCTTGACCCGCTGGGGCCGGCGGCCCCAGACCCCGATCTCGCGGAATACTGACGCTCCGCCTTCGTCTCGTCGGCCTCGACGCTTTCGTCGGCCTGCAGAGCACGCGGCTCATTCGTGGGCCTGCAGCAGGATGGCGGTGCGGGCGACGACCCGCGCCTCATCGTATAGCGCGCAGGCGCGCAGCCGGCCCGCTTCGCCCATCCGCCGTCGCGATCCGGCGTCCGCCACCAGCTGCGACAAGGCGCGGGCCAGGGCCTGCGCGTCCGCCGGGGGCACCAGCAGGCCGGTCTGCCCGACGATCACCTGTTCGCGCGGCCCGCTTATGTCGGTCGCCACCACCGGCAGGCCGGCGAGCATCGCCTCGATCGCCGACATCGGCAGCCCCTCGAAGTGACTGGGCAGCACGAAGATGTCCGAGGCTGCCAGCAGGGCGGCGATGTCGGTGCGATAGCCCAGCCTGCGCAGCCGGCTCCCCAGCGCGTCCGGATGCGCCGCGCTCGCGAAGGCGAGGTCGAGGTCCTCGCCGTGATCCGAAGCGAGCCGCTCGCCGACCACCCAGAGCTCGGCGCCAGGCACGCCGCGCATCGCCGCCAGCAGCTCGGGGTAGCCCTTGTGGCGCACCAGCCTTGAGACGGCGATGATCACGACCCGGTCCTCGCGCACGCCGAGGCCGGCCCGCGTGGCGAGGCGGGCCGCAACGTCGGGCCGGAAGGTCGCGGGATCGCGTCCATTGCCGACGGCGACCGGGGTGCGGTGGATATGCCAGCGCCGCGCATCCGCCGCGTCCTCGCGCGAGACGGTGAGATAGAGGTCGGTGATCCGCCCGGCGAGCCATTCCAGCGCCAGCGCGGCGGCCCGCCGCGGCAGCGGCCCGGGCTGGTTGAACAGGAAGCCGTGGCAGGTGTAGGCGACCAGCCGCACGCCGCACAGCCTGGCCGCGAGGCGCGCGAGCAGGCCGCTGATCGGCATATGCGCATGCACGAGATCGGGCCGCTCGGCGCGGATCAGGCGCACCAGCGCGCACAGCGCGCGCAGCTGCGCCAGCGGCGACAGGCTGCGTGCCAGCGGCAGCCCCACCACGCGAAATCCCTCCGACCGGGGCAGGTCGAGCAGCGGACCGTCCGCGCACCCCCCGACCACCTCGTGCCCGCGTATGCGCAGCTCCCGCATCAGCGGCAGCAGGAAGTGCAGCAGCGAGAAATCGACGTTGGTGATCTCGAGGATCTTCACGCGGGCGCCGCGCGGTCAGTCCGCGCGGCTGATCGCCCAGCGCACCGCCTGCGGCTCCCCCGCGACGGCCTCCGCGGCTGCCTCCGTCTCCGCCGGCGGCGGCGTCACCGTGACCGTGACCTGCCGGCTCGTCCGCGGCGCCCCGGAACCGAGATAGACGCTCTCCTCGATCGCCACCGTGCCGCCCTCGATCCGCATGCGCCACTGCGCGCCGGAGCCGAGCGTCAGCGACAGGCTGCCAGGCTCGGAGTCCGGCTTCACGACGACGTCGGGATGCAGGTGGAAGCGAAGCACGAAGGCGACCGGATGGTCGGCTTCGAGGAAATCCTCGCCGCGTACGTCCTCGCCGTTCTCGGCGAGGTACAGGCGCCGGCGATGCACCGCGCCGAGCGCCGGCTTGTAGCCGTCATGGCTCAGCTCGAGCCAGTGCGCGCCTCCGGACTGCTTGTGGTCGATCTCGACCTGCGCCGGACGACGCACGATCCCGCCAGCTCCGAGCTCGGAGGATGAGCGGTCCTCGATCACCAGCACCGAGTGCGCGGCGGTCTTGCGCAGCGCCTCCTGCCACGACGGCGTCGCGCCGGCACCGCAATTGACGATCAGCCGCTCGCGCCCCATCGAGAGCTCGAACGACAGCGTCCCGGCATGCGATAGCGAGTCGTAGCCCGCAGGGGGCGGCGGTCCGGCATCGAGGAACAGCATGCAGCGCCCGACCTGCAGGCGGATGAAGCCGCCTTCCGGCAGCGCCGCCTGCACCGACCGGCCGCGCGTCGCCTGGGCCAGCACCAGGTCGATCAGCGCCGGGTTCTCTTCCTGGCTGCCGTTGAACAGTGCCAAGCCGCCATCGGCATGGCGCAGCGCGCGCATCGCCGGGGCCATGCGATCGAGTGCCGCGGCCAGCGCCAGGGGAGGCGCCACCTGGCCGGTCTGCATCAGTGCGCGCATCTCCACGAGCTCGCGCAGCGCCGCCAGCTGCGCGGCCGGGCTGCGCTCGACGTGGCAGCCGTCGAGCAGCACCTGGCGGCCGATCTCGGCAGCGATGTGACGCATGTAGCGGGTCATCAGGTGGGCCTGATCGGGCATCGCCACCGCGC
>CAXTOE010000186.1:0-1141 GCA_964245685.1 uncultured Acetobacteraceae bacterium
ACTCCGCGTCAAACCACACCGGGGGCGGCTTGCCCGGCGCGCGAGAGCGCGCGGATCGCCGGACGCGGCAGCAGCGGGTCGCGGATCGCCTCGCGATACCAGCGCAGGCCGTAGTAGCGCGACACGCCGATGCTGGTGCGCAGCGGCGAGCGTCGAGGCGCCGCCGGCGGTGGCGGCTCGGGCACGATGACGGCTGCCGGTTCGGGCTCCGGCGGCGGCGGGACCCACGGCGGCCGCTCCAGGTAGGGACCGTAGCCGCGGCTGTCATAGACGCTGCCACGCAGGCTCAGCACGCGTGTGCCGAGGCCGCCGCCGCCGATCGCGAGGCGCTCCGGCAGCGCCACCGCGACGACGCTGACCGGGAAGTCGGCACCCATCGCCGCGCGCACCGTGGCCGCGGCGTGCTCGGACAGGGTGATGGCCCAGCCATGTGCCGCGAACACGCTGCGCCAGTCGCTGCGCGGATCCTCGTCGAGGGCCTCGTCTGGAATGTTGCTGAATTCCCAGGCGAACACGCAGACAGTGGGACAGCGCAGCCGCACCGGCGCCTTGTGCGGCGGCGTGAAGCACAGGAACACGCAGTCCCGGCCGGCCCGGCACTCGTCGTCGTAGAGCGCGTCCACCTCCGACGGCTCGCGCACCAGCACGATGCGGCCGAGGTTCTGCAGCGCCGAACGGAACCCGTCGAGCACGAAGAAATAGCTGTAGTCCGGGCGGCCCAGCGCGTCGGCGATGCTGTCGCGGTCTAGCTCGGCATAGAGCATGAACGTCATCGGACGGGAGGTGCGGATGGCGTGCACCGTGTCCGGCGTGGCTAGCACTGCAGCCTGATCCAAGCCCTGCTCCGGCACCCGAGCGCGTACGCCCACGAAATCCTCGGCGGCAGACTACCGGCGTTTCGTCAGGTCCCACAACCCGCCACCAGAGATCCGGGCCGCGTCAGGCGATACGGACCGGTAGCGGATCGTTTCGGTGACGTCGAGCCTGACGTGCAAGGCCGGATTGGTGGAGCTGAGGGGAATCGAACCCCTGACCTCCTCATTGCGAACGAGGCGCTCTACCAACTGAGCTACAGCCCCGCCGTGCCGCAGGAAACGCGAACCGCGTCCCGACAGGCGCCGGACAATGCTGATCCCGCCCC
>CAXTOE010000186.1:1151-5825 GCA_964245685.1 uncultured Acetobacteraceae bacterium
TCTACCAACTGAGCTACAGCCCCGCCTTGCAGGCGGCGGAAAGTAGCCAACGCCGAAGCTAAGTCAAGGGACGCTTTCCCCGCAGGCCAGGCGACGTTGCGCGTCCTTCGCCGGCTCGCTAGCTTCCGGCACCATGCAGCGAGGCGCCCTTTCGTGGTCTTGTCGAGCCTGTTCCAGCTTCTCTTCCTGCTGATCCAGTTGTTCTCCTGGGCGCTGATCCTGTCCTGCGTGTTCAGCATGCTGTTCGCGTTCGGCGTGCTCGACCCGCGCAATCGGGTGGTCTGGAACGTAGGCAACTTCCTCAACCGGGTCACCGAGCCGGCGCTGGCGCCGGTGCGCCGCATCATGCCGAACTTCGGCAACGTCGACCTGTCGCCGCTGGTGGTGCTGCTGCTGATCCGCTACCTGCTGGTGCCGCTGCTGATGGAGGTCGAGATCCGGCTGGCAGGCAGCGGTTTCGGCGTGTGAGCGGCCGGAGATGAGCGGCAGGTATTGGCAGGAGCTGCGCTGGCCCGAATTCGCGGCCCTGGATGCGACGCACGCCATCGCGGTGCTGCCGGTGGCGGCGATCGAGCAGCACGGCCCGCACCTGCCGGTCCAGGTCGATGCCTGCATCAACGAGGGCATCCTGCGGCACGCCCTGGCGCGGGTGCCGGACGATCTGCAGGTGCTGGCGCTGCCGATGCAGGCGGTCGGCAAGAGCGACGAGCACCTCGCCTTCCCCGGAACCCTGACGCTCGATGCCGAGACGCTCACCCGGGTGCTGATCCAGCTCGGCGAGAGCGTCGCCCGCGCCGGGCTGCGCCGGCTCGTGCTGTTCAACTCGCACGGCGGCAACCCGCAGGTGCTCGACATCGTCGCGCGCACCCTGCGCGTCCGCCACCGGCTGTTCGTGGTCAACCTGATGTGGGGGCGGCTTGGGCTGCCGGACGGCCTGTTCGGCGCGCACGAGCTGACCCATGGCATCCATGGCGGCGACGTCGAGACCTCGGTGATGCTGCATCTGCGTCCCGAGCTGGTCGACATGTCGCGCGCCCGCAACTTCGTGCCCTGGACGGTGGCGATGGCGGATCGCTTCGCTCTGCTGACCGCGGAGGGTCGGATCGGCTTCGGCTGGCAGACCCAGGACCTGCACCGCGCCGGCGCCTGCGGCGACGCCGGCGCCGCCAGCGCGCGCAAGGGCGAACAGGTGGTGGCGCACGCATCGGAACGGCTGATCGCGCTGCTGCGCGAGGTGGCGCACTATCCTCTCGACGCGCTGACCGACGAGATCGACGCGGACGCTTGAAGACGGGCACGTAGAAGGCGGGCGGATAGAAGGCGGGCACGTAAAGGTCGCGATCCGAGGCTGGAGATTTAACTTTACCCTTCCGATGGCACCTGCTTCCCTCCGTTGTAACACGATCGGCCGGATGGTCGGGGACAGGGGGAAGCAGGATCGGCTGGAAGCGAACCCAAGCGCCGACATCGCCGCGGGAGACCAAGATCATGTCCCATACCGTCTCGTCCGGCAGCGCCCCGCGGTGAGCCCTCCCGATCTCGTCGCCGCCGACGCGCCGGCCGCGGTCTCGCCCAGGAGCGGTCCCGGGATCGCCATCGTCGGCGCCGGCTTCAGCGGCACACTGCTGGCGCTGCACCTGCTGCAGCGGGTGCCGCCGCAGACCCGGGTGGTGCTGATCGAGCGCAACGCCCAGTTTGGTCGCGGACCGGCCTACTCCACCGGCAACTCGTCCCACCTGCTCAACGTGCCGGCCGGCAAGATGAGCGCGTTCCATTCGCGGCCCGCCGATTTCCTGCACTGGCTGCACGGCCTGCCGCCGGAAGAGCTATGCGGGCTCGACGCCGCCGCCTCCAGCTTCGTGCCGCGCCGCATGTTCGGCCGCTACGTGCGTCACCTGCTCAACCTCGAGATGAAGACCCCCGAGCGGCGCGACCAGCTCGAGCTGGTGCGCGGCGACGTCACCGACATCGCGACCAACGGCGGCGGCCTGACCCTGACGCTGGACCGCAACCGGACGATCGAGGTCGATCGCGCGGTGCTGGCGATCGGCAACTTCCCGCCGGCACCCCCGCCGGTGGCCGAGATCGCCTTCTACGACACGCCGCTGTACCGTCCCGATCCCTGGGCGCCCGACACGCTGACGGAGCTCGATCCGGCGCTGCCGGTGCTGCTGATCGGCACCGGCCTGACCACGATCGACACCGTGATCTCGTTGCTCGACCAGGGCCATCGCGGCCCGATCACCGCGCTGTCGCGTCGCGGGCTGCTGCCGCATCGGCACGCCGCCAGCCCGCCCGCAGTGGACATGCCCGAGACCGACGCCTTTCCCACCCGGGTGAACGAGCTCGCCCGCGCGCTGCGCGAAGGCAGCCAGCGCGCGCGCGACGCCGGCGGCAGCTGGCACGCGGTGATCGACGAGCTGCGTCCGATCACCACCGAGCTGTGGCAGGCGATGTCGCACCGCGACCGGGCGCGCTTCCTGCGTCACATGCGTCCCTGGTGGGACGTGCATCGCCACCGGGTTTCGGGCCCGGTCGCCGAGCGCATCCAGTGCGCCCGCGACGGCGGCCAGCTGCGCATACGCGCCGGCCGCATACGCGAGTACCGCCCGCGCGAGGACGGGCTGGTCGACATCGTGTTCCGTCCGCGCTTCGGCGACGGGCTGGACGCGGTGAGCGCCGGCCGGGTGATCAACTGCGCCGGCCCGGACGCCGACTACAGCCGGATCCGCGATCCGCTGGTGCGATGCCTGCTTGCCAAGGGGATGGTGCGTCCGGACAGCCTCTGCCTCGGCCTCGACGTCACCGCGAACTGCGCCCTGCTCGGCCGCGACGGCTCGATCTCGCGCCGGCTGTTCGCGGTGGGACCGGTCACCAAGGGCACGTTCTGGGAGATGACGGCGGTGCCGGACATACGCCAGCAGGCGGAGTTCCTCGCCGGCCAGCTGGCCTCGCTGATCAAGCCGTCGCGGCCGGCGACGGTGGCGCCGGCATCGATCGTGGCACCGATCGCGGCGCCGCGGCCGGTGATCGGCCAGGTGGCGTGAGGGCCGTCTACACGTTCGCTTGATCTGCGTGCTTGATTCCGCGCCGGCAAGTCGCTAGATACCGCTGCGGCGCGCCGCGCGTGCCGTATCTGTTCCCTCGAGAGGGTCTTCCTGGCGCGGACGGGATGCCGCACCGGAAGTCGACACGCACGCAGCCACCCAGGACACGACCGACCTCTGGTCGGTTCCTGCGCCAGCCGGTGGTTCCGCCCTCTCCATCGCTACTCCTCTATTCTTCGATCTTCGAGGCCGGGCCCGCGTCGAGCGGATGGCCCTTGCCTTACCCTGGCGCCAGGAGGCGCCCCGAATGACAAGCTTCGCCGACCTCAAGCTCTCCGAACCGTTGCTGCGCGCCCTCGCCGAAGAGGGCTACACCACGCCGACCCCGATCCAGGCGGGCGCGATCCCGCATCTGATGCATGGCCGCGACCTGCTCGGCCTGGCGCAGACCGGCACCGGCAAGACCGCCGCCTTCGCGCTGCCGATCCTGCACCGGCTCTCCACCCACCGTCATCCCGCCGCGCCGCGCGGCGCCCGCGTGCTGGTGCTGGCGCCGACCCGTGAGCTCGCCTCGCAGATCGATGCCAGCTTCGTCACCTACGCCCGCCATATGCGTCTGTCGCACACCGTGGTGTTCGGCGGCGTCGGCCAGGGTCGTCAGGTCGACGCCATGCGACGCGGCGTCGACGTGCTGGTGGCCGCACCCGGCCGCCTGCTCGACCTGATCGGCCAGGGTCACATCGACCTCTCCACGGTGGAGGTGCTGGTGCTCGACGAGGCGGACCGCATGCTCGACATGGGCTTCGTGCGCGACATCCGCCGCGTGGTCTCGATGCTGCCGCGCGATCGCCAGACCCTGCTGTTCTCGGCGACGATGCCGAAGAGCATCGCCGAGCTCGCCGACGGCCTGCTGCGCGATCCGGCCAAGGTGGAGGTCACGCCGCCTTCGACCACGGTGGACCGCATCCGCCAGGCGGTGATGTTCGTCGACGAGGCGAACAAGAAGGCGGCCACGCTGATGCTGCTGCAGTCGCCCAAGGTGGTGCGCGCCATCGTGTTCACGCTAATGAAGCACGAGGCCAACAAGGTGGTGGAGTTCCTGGCCCGCGCCGGCATCTCCGCCGAGGCGATCCACGGCAACAAGTCGCAGGGCGCACGCGAGCGCGCGATGGCCGGCTTCCGCGACGGCAGCATCAAGGTACTGGTCGCCACCGACATCGCCGCCCGCGGCATCGACGTCGACGACATCAGCCACGTGTTCAACTACGACCTGCCCAACGTGCCGGAGACCTACGTGCACCGGATCGGCCGCACCGCGCGCGCCGGCGCCGAGGGCTGGGCAGTCTCGCTGTGCGACGCCGAGCAGCGCGCCTGGCTGCGCGACATCGAGCGCGAGATCGGCCAGTCGATCCCGGTGTTCGCCGACCATCCGCATCACTCGGAGACCGCCCGCAATTCGACGCAGCGGCCGCCGCCACCGCCGCCCAGCACCGGCGGCCGGCGCCAGGGTGGCCATGGCGGAGGCGGCGGCCAAGGACGTCAGGCCGGGCGTGGCCGTCCCGGAACGCGCCGCGCGGCGTGGTAACCCGTTCTTGTGCGCCGCCACAAACTGATTGACTCGCGGGTG
>CAXTOE010000187.1:0-3020 GCA_964245685.1 uncultured Acetobacteraceae bacterium
GACCCGCGAGCAGATCATCCTTATGAACTTTTCGGGTCGCGGGTACAAGGACATCTTCACCGTGGCAGAGCATCTGGGCGTCTCGCTGTGACCGGCCACGCCCACCGCATCCGGCAGCGCTTCGAGGCGCTGGCGCGGCAGGGGCGTGGCGCGCTGATCCCGTTCCTGGAGGCGTGCGATCCGGATTTCGACACCGCCCTGGCGATCCTGTGCGGCATGCCGGATGCCGGCGCCGACCTGATCGAGATCGGCATGCCGTTCACCGACCCGATGGCGGACGGTCCCATCATCCAGGCCGCCGCCGTCCGCGGACTACGCGCCGGGGCCACCGTCAGCCGCGTGCTGGAGATGGTGCGCCGGTTCCGTGAGGCAGACGAGGCCACGCCGGTGGTGCTGATGGGCTATCTCAATCCGATCGAGAGCTACGGCGCCGAGCGTTTCTGCGCGGACGCGTCGGCAGCGGGAGTCGACGGCCTGATCGTGGTCGACCTGCCTCCGGAAGAGGCCGACCTGCTGGAGGCGCCCGCCGACGCGCAGGGCCTCGACATCATCCGGCTGGTCGCACCCACCACTACCGACCAGCGCCTGCCCACCGTCCTGCGCGGCGCGTCGGGCTTCGTCTACTATGTCAGCATCACCGGGATCACCGGCACCCGCTCGGCCACCGAGGCCGATCTCGCCGCGGCATTGCCCCGGCTACGCGCCGCGAGCGGGCTCCCGGTGGCGATCGGCTTCGGCGTCCGCACCCCCGCACAGGCCGCCGCCGCGGTGCGTGTCGCCGACGCCGCGGTGGTCGCCTCCGCCCTGATCCAGACCCTGGCCGGCTCGCTGGACGAGCGAGGCTTGGCTCGTCCCGACACCATCCGGCGCGTGCTGGACCAGGTCTCGGGGCTCGCCGGTGCCGTACGGCGCGCCCGACTGCCCGAGACGGAGATGAGCGCATGAGCTGGCTCACCACCTATGTCCGCCCCAAGATCCGCAACCTGCTTGGCAAGCGCGAGGTGCCGGACAACCTCTGGACCCAGTGCAGCGCCTGCAACCAGATGATCTTCGCCCGGGAGCTGGAGCGCACCCTCAAGGTCTGCCCGCATTGCGGCCACCACATGCGCGCGCTGGTGCAGGAGCGGCTGTCCTGGACCTTCGACGACGGCAGCTTCACCCGCATCGAGCTGCCGCGCGCGCCCGCCGATCCGCTCGGCTTTCGCGACCAGAAGCGCTACACCGACCGGCTCCGGGAGAACCGGGCCAAGACCCATCTCGACGAGGCGCTGGTCGTGGCGCACGGCACCATCGCCGGCCGCAAGGCGGTGGTGGCCGTGATGGCCTTCGAGTTCCTCGCCGGCACCATGGGTGCGGCCCTGGGCGAGGGCATCGTCGCCGCGGCGAGGCTGGCGGTGCTGCAGCAGGCGCCGCTGATCGTGTTCACGGCGTCAGGCGGGGCACGCATGCAGGAGGGTATGATCTCGCTGATGCAGATGCCGCGAACCACCATCGCGGTGCAGATGGTGCGCGACGCGGGGCTCCCCTACATCGTGGTGATGACCGATCCTACCACCGGCGGGGTCACCGCGAGCTTCGCCATGCTGGGCGACATCCAGATCGCCGAGCCGAACGCGCTGATCGGCTTCGCCGGTCAGCGGGTGATCGAGCAGACCGTGCGCGAAACGCTTCCGGAGGGGTTCCAGCGCGCCGAGTACCTGCTGCAGCACGGTATGCTCGACATGGTCGTGCCGCGCGGCGAGCTGCGCGACACGCTGGGCCGGCTGATCGCCCTGCTGTGCGCGGAGCCGGTGACGAGCGACCCGGACGCCGGAGCGCTCGAACAAGCGGCATGAGCGCTGCGGCCACCAACCCGGAGTTCGCCGGCCGTCCGGGCACCGTGCTGGAGCGGCTTAATCACCTCTATCCGGCACTGATCGACCTGTCGCTCGGCCGGCTGCAGACCCTGCTCGCCTGGCTCGGCCATCCGGAACGGTCGCTGCCTCCGGTGATCCACGTCGCCGGCACCAACGGCAAGGGCAGCACCTGCGCCAGCCTGCGCGCGATCGCCGAGGCGTCGCGGTGGCGCGTCCATGTCGGCACCTCGCCGCACCTGGTGGATATCCGCGAGCGCTTCCGCGTCGCCGGCAGCCTGGTATCCGAGGCTGCCCTTACCGATACGCTGGAGGAGATCGAGCGCGTCAATGCCGGCGCTCCGATCACCGTGTTCGAGGTGCTGACCGCCGCCGGCTTCCTGCTGTTCTCGCGCGCGCCGGCCGATCTCGCGGTGATCGAGGTCGGGCTCGGCGGCCGGTTCGACGCCACCAACGTGCTGCCGCCGCCGGCCGCCTGCATCATCACCGCGATCTCGATGGATCACGAAGCCTTCCTCGGCGACCGCATCGAGCAGATCGCCGCCGAGAAGGCCGGGATCATCAAGCCGGGCACGCCGGTCGTCAGCGCGCGACAGACGGCGCCGGTGCTGGCGGTGCTGACCGACGCCGCCGCACGGGCGGGCGCTCCCCTGCTGCGCCGCGACGGTGAGTGGAGCATCGATCTACGGCCGGGCGGCCTGCGCTACGCCGACGCACGCGGAACGCTCGACCTGCCGCCGCCGGCGCTGCTCGGCGCGCACCAGGTCGAGAACGCGGGGCTCGCGGTGGCGGCACTTCGTGCGGCCGGCCTGCCGGTGCCCGCGCACGGCTGGGCCGGCATCGCCGCGACCGCGTGGCCCGCGCGCCTGCAGCGCCTGACCGGACGTCTGGCTGCCGGCCTGCCGACCGGCTGGGAGCTGTGGCTGGATGGCGGCCACAATCCCGGTGCCGCGGCGGTGCTCCGTGCCGTGCTCGATGGCTGGACCGACCGGCCGACGCACCTCGTCATCGGCATGAAGCAGAGCAAGGACGCGCGCGGCTTCCTGCATCCGCTGCTCGACCGCGCCGCCGGCGTCCATGCGGTGGCCGAGCCGGGCCAGCACCTGGCCCTGCCGGTGGCAGCGATCGTGGAGGCCGGCGAAGGTCGTCCCGTTCCAGGCCCGACCG
>CAXTOE010000187.1:3030-5823 GCA_964245685.1 uncultured Acetobacteraceae bacterium
TATCCGCCATCCTCGCGAAGCCGCCGCCGGGGCGGATCCTGATCTGCGGAAGCCTCTACCTGGCGGGCGAGGTGCTCAAGATGGATGGCTGGCAGCCGAGCTGAGGCGCGGATCCGTCCGCCCTTCCGACAACCCTGGAGATCGACCGTGCCGCACTGCAGAATCCCACTCGCCGCCGCGCTGGCGGCCTTGGCACTCGTGGGGTCGCCCGCCGCGCACGCCGCCGATGACGGCGCGGCGATGGCGGCGGCCAAGGGCGGGGCCGCGCCGAGGGCGCCGCACTTCACGCCGCAGCAGAAGAGCTCGGACGGCTCGGTGACGGTGCGCGGCCAGAAGATCGACTACCAGGCGGTCGCCGGCACGCTGGTCGTGCATCCCAAGGACTGGGACGACGCCGACCCTGCCGATGCCACCGACGCCGCGAGACCCGACGCCAAGAATCCGACGGCGGAGGCCGAGATGTTCTACGTTGCCTATTTCAAGAAGGGCGTCCGGCCGGAGAACCGGCCGATCACGTTCGTCTATAACGGCGGTCCCGGTTCCGCCACGGTCTGGCTGCACATGGGCGCGCTGGGACCGCGGCGGGTCGTCACCGCCGACGCCAGCCATACCGATGCGGCCCCGTACCAGCTGATCAACAACGACGATAGCCTGCTCGACGCCAGCGACCTCGTCTTCATCGATGCGCCGGGCACCGGTTTCGGACGCATCGAGGGCCGCGACAAGGA
Source organism: uncultured Acetobacteraceae bacterium (assembly GCA_964245685.1). GTDB lineage: Bacteria > Pseudomonadota > Alphaproteobacteria > Acetobacterales > Acetobacteraceae > Lichenicoccus. Next base: position 3,759 of record CAXTOE010000187.1, read on the forward strand.
GCACGCGTTCTACGGCACCGATCCGGACGCCGATGCCTTCACCGGCTTCATCGCGCAGTTCCTCGCCCGCTTCGGCCGCTTCAACTCGCCGAAATACCTGTTCGGCGAGAGCTACGGCACCACGCGCTCGGCGATCGTGGCGAGCAGGCTGCAGGAGGACAAGGGCATCGACCTGAACGGCGTGATGCTGCTCTCGCAGATCCTCGACTACGACAACAGCATCGATGGGCCGCAGTACAACCCGAGCGTCGACCAGCCCTACATCCTTGCGCTGCCCAGCTTTGCCGCGACCGCCTTCTACCACCACAAGCTACCGAATCAGCCCGGCGACCTGCGCCGCTTCCTGAGCGAGGTCGAGCATTTCGCGCTGACCGACTACACCAGCGCGCTGCAGCAGGGCACGGCACTCGACGATGCCGAGCGCGACCGGGTGGCATCCAAGCTGCACGACTATACCGGCCTGCCGATCGACTACATCAAGAAGGCCGACCTGCGCGTCAACGGCGGCGACTTCGAGCAGACCCTGCTGGGTCCGGAGGCGATGAACACCGGCCGGCTCGACAGCCGCTTCTCCGGGCCGGCCATGGACCCGCTGGCGGAGCGCTCGGAGTACGACCCGCAGGGTGCCGCGATGTCGTCGGCCTACATCTCCGTCTTCAACGACTACGCACGTAAGGTGCTGCACTACGGCGACAGCGATCCGGCCGGCGACGGCATCATGGAGTACAAGGTGAGTGCGCATAACATCCGCGAGTGGAGCTTCACGCACCAGCCGCCCAACGCCGAGCGGCCGGTGCGCGGCGTGCCCAACGTGCTGCCCGATCTCGCCAGCGCGATGAAGTACAACCCGAAGCTGAGGATACAGCTCAACCAGGGCTATTTCGATCTCGGAACGCCCTACTTCGAGGGCGTCTGGGAGATGCGCCACCTGCCGATCCCGAAGAGCCTCGCCGGCAACATCGAGATCAGGCAGTACGAGTCCGGTCACATGGTGTACGCCCACGAGGCGTCGCTACGGCAGCTGCACGACAACGCCGCCGACTTCATCCGCCGCACCGACAACCAGCACTAGCGGGCTGCCGAGGAACGAAGGCAGGGCTCCGCCCTCGACCCGTTGGGGCCGTGGGCCCCAAGCCCGGTTTTCTGAACCAAGAGTTCTCAGCCTCTTGCCTCCCCTTGCGCATCGCGGTTTGCTCGGTCCAGTTCCCGAGAACGAGGACCGCCATGCGCAAGGTCATCTTCGACACCGATCCGGGCGTGGATGACGCGATGGCGCTCGCCTTGCTGACGCGCCATCCGGAGCTGGAGCTGATCGGCGTCACCACCGTGCTCGGCAATGCCGGCATCGAGACGGTGACCCGCAACGCGCTGTTCCTCAAGGACCGGCTGGGCTTCGCCGCACCGGTGGCGCAGGGCTCCGGGGTCACCCTGCTCGGCAAGCACGGGCAGCACGCGCATCACGTGCATGGCGACCACGCGCTGGGCGGCATCGGGATGCCGCAGACCCTGTCCAGCCGGGTCGACGGCCGGCGCGGCCACCGCATGATGATCGACCTGATCCGCAGCTTCCCCGGCGAGGTGACGATCATCGCGGTCGGCCGCATGACCAACCTCGCACGGGCGCTCGACAAGGATCCCGAGATCGCGCGGCTGGTGCAGGGCGTGATCGTGATGGGCGGCGCGTTCGGCACCAACGGCCATTCCGGCAACATCTCGCCGGTGGCCGAGGCCAACATCGCCGGCGACCCGGACGCGGCGGACGCGGTGTTCACGGCGCACTGGCCGGTCACCATCGTCGGCCTCGACGTCACCCAGGAGGTGGTGATCGGCGCGCCCCTGCTCGACCGGTTGCGCGATGCCGGCGGCGAACAGGGGCGGCTGCTGCACGAGCTGTCGCAGGCCTATCTCGGGTTCCACCAGCGCAGCCGCAAGCTCGACGGCATCTTCGCGCACGACAGCCTTGCCGTCGCCTATGCGATCGATCCGACCCTGTTCACCCTGCGCGAGGGTCCGGTGCGCGTGATCTGCGGCGGCCTGGCCTCCGGCCAGACCATCCAGAAGCCGG
>CAXTOE010000188.1:0-5782 GCA_964245685.1 uncultured Acetobacteraceae bacterium
CCCGCCGGCGAACGCGGATTTAGGCCCTCACCCACACACCGTCAATGACTAATCGAGAGATGGGCGCGAAATCGCGCCGGCTCAGCCGACGCCGTGATAGGCGCGGAACCACTCGACGAAGCGCGGGACCCCCTCCTCGAGACCCGTACGCGGCTTCCAGCCGGTCAGCTCCCCGATCGCCTCGACTGATGCCCAGGTCGCCTCGATGTCGGTGGCCGGCCGCGGCACCAGCCTGATCTCGGCGACGCGCCCGAGGGCTCGCTCCAGCAGGGTCACCAGCAGCCGCACCGGCTCGCTGCGCCGGTTGCCGATATTGAGCAGCCGGACCGGCTGCGCCGCCTCGGGCGGATGCTCCAGCACGCGCAGCACGCCGTCGCTGACGTCGTCGATATAGGTGAAGTCACGTGCCAGTCCGTCGCCCTCGTAGAGCGTGATCGCGCCACCCTCGACGATGCTGCGGGCGAAGGCGTAGTACGCCATGTCCGGCCGTCCCCACGGGCCGTAGACGGTGAAGAAGCGCAGGCCGGTCTGCGGCAGCCCGAACAGGTGGCCGTAGGCGTGCGAGATCAGCTCGCCGGAACGCTTGGTCGCGGCGTAGAGCGAGCTCGGCGTGTCGACGCGGTCGCCTTCCCGGAACGGCAGGCTCTCGTTGAGGCCGTAGACCGAGGAGGACGAGGCGAACACCAAGTGCTCCAGCCGGCGCAGCCGGCGCGCGGCTTCCAGCAGCGTCACGTGGCCGAGCACGTTGGCCGAGACGTAGGCGTAGGGATCGACCAGGGAATGCCGTACCCCGGCCTGTGCGGCCAGATGCACGATGCCGTGGATGTCGGGCTCGTCGGCGAACAGCGTGGCCAGGCCGTCGCGGTCGGTGATGTCCAGCCGCTCGAAGCGCAAGGCGTCCCCGTGCGCCGTGCTCAGACGGTGCAGCCTGGCCTGCTTGAGGCGCGGATCGTAGTAGGGATCGAGGTTGTCGATACCCACCACCCGCTGTCCTCGCGCCAGCAGCGCGTGGGCCACGTGCGACCCGACGAAGCCCGCGCAGCCGGTCACCAAGATCGTCATGAAAGCCTTCCCAGACCGTAACGGAATCGAACGCTCTTGCCCGGTGCGCTGGCCGGATGCACGCGAAGGCGGCCGCCGGGCGGCGGTCTTTATCCTGAGCTCCTCCCGCGGCTGGCACCGGGGGGGCCAGCCGCGCGTCCGCTCGCCGCCGCGGTCGTCCGCACCCGATCCACCGCCTCGCGGAGAACGTCAGGCAACGCCTCGCCCGATGCCGCGTTCAGCAGCCTCACTCGCCCAGCTCAGAACTCGGAGATCCGACCGATGGCACCTCTCAAGCCGCGTCTGCATACGACCCGAAACGCGATACCGTCGAACGCGCGCAACGTCGCGGTCTCGCTGCTCAATGCCCGTCTCGCGGACGGGCTCGATCTCGCCCTGATCACCAAGCAGGCGCACTGGAACCTCAAGGGGCCGCAGTTCATCGGCATCCACGAGATGCTGGACGGCTTCCGCACCGAACAGGACGACTGGAACGACAAGATGGCCGAGCGCTGCACCGCCCTCGGCGCCACCGCCTACGGCACCACGCAGGACATCACCAAGAACAGCCAGCTGACCGCCTACCCGACCGACATCTACCGCGTCGCCGACCATCTCGCCGCGCTGATCGACCGCTACTCGACGGTTGGGAACTCGATCCGGCAGAGCATCGACGACTCCGCCGAGGCCGGCGACGCCGACACCGCGGACCTGTTCACCGAGATCTCGCGCGGCCTGGACAAGCAGCTCTGGTTCCTCGAGGCGCACGTGCAGGAGCCGACCGGCGAGATCCGCGACGGCGACGGCCAGGGGGAGCGCTAGGCACCAGACCGCTTCCGGCGCGGTCGGAGGACGCCGCGGCCGCCCGTGACAGGGCGGCCTAGCGCATGGCGTCCTTCGACTGCTCGAATGCCTTGCTCTCGATCCTGTCGCCGACGCGTATGCCGAGCTTGGCGGTCAGGCCGCCCTGCAGCTCGATGGTGGCCTTGACCACGCCGCCGCTCGAGATGTGGGCGAGACTCTCCGGCACGGTGTTCTCGGCGATGCTGTGGATGGTCCCGGTCGTGTCGACGAACAGCATGTCCTCGGGGATCGGGCAGTTCTCCATCCACATCTCGCTCTGCTGCGGATAGGGCCAGATGAACAGCATGCCGCCATCGTCGGCGATGTGGGTGCGGAACATCAGCCCGACCTGCTGCTCGCGCGGCGTGCGCGCGAGCTCCACCGAGAAGACGTGGCGGACGCCGCCGCGCGAGACGATCGTCAGCGGCTGCTTCTGCAGCTCGGGCTGCGCCCGCGTCGGTTCCGACAGCAGGTCCTGCGACCGCGAGGATGATGACGCCGGCGCCACGGCTGCCAGGCCGAGCAGGGCGATCAGCAGCACGCGTCCCGGATCCGGCTTGATCATGGCTCAGTCGGTCTCCTCGAAGGCTTCGGCGGCCAGCTGCCGCACGGCGTCGCGCACAGGACCCTCGCGCGGCGGATCGCGCAAGGTGGTCAGCCAGTGCAGCGGCGGGTCACGGCCCGCGGCACGCGGATAATGCAGCCCGCGCAGCACCGCCTCGGCGGCGGCGTTGGCCCGCGCGGGGATGGGAAACCGGGTCAGGGTCGCCCAGACGCAGGCCCAGCAGCGTCCGGTCGAGTACGGGTTGTAGCCGCCGCCGCCGCTGACGATCAGCGGGATCCCGGCCGCCGTGGCCAAGCTCGACAATCTCGCCGCGATCTCGCTATGCGCGTTGTTGGACAGCGACAGGCGGGACAGCGGGTCCTCCTCCAGCGCGTCGGCGCCGCACTGCAGGAAGATCGCCTGCGGCCGATGCGCCTGCAGCAGCGGCAGCACCGCCCGCTCGACCAGCAGCCGCATCTCGCTGTCGTTGAGGCCGGCCGGGACGGGCAGGTTGCGTATGCCCGCGCCGCGATCGTCGGCGAGCCCGCTGCCGCGTGGGTCGGCTCCCAGCTCGCGCCGGCGCAGCGGCCAGCGCATCGCCTCGTGGATGCTGAGCGTGAACACCAGCGGGTCGTCGGCGAAGGCGTCCTGCACGCCGTCGCCGTGGTGGGCGTCGATGTCGAGATAGAAGATCCGCCGCCAGCCGTGATCGCGCCAGAGCATCAGCGCCAGCACGATGTCGTTCAGGTAGCAGAACCCGGCGGCTCGGTCCGGCCGGCCGTGATGCGTCCCGCCCCCCGGGCAGTGCACGATGCCGGCGGCGCCGGACGCGGTCAGCCGTGCGGCCAGCATCAGGCCGCCGGCACCGGTCATCGGGCGGCGGTACATCTCCGGGTAGACCGGGTTGTCGCCGACGCCGAGGCGGAAGCGTGCGCGCACCGCCTCGCTCACCGCCTGCTCGCGCTCGGCCGTGCGCAGCGCCTCGAGATAGGCCGGGTCGTGGAACCGCAGCACCTCGTGCGGCTCGGCCATCGGCGCGTCGCGATAGGCGTCGTCGTCCAGCCAGCCCATGCTGCGGCACAGGTCGGTGGCCACGCTGACCCGTGGGATGGAGAGCGGGTGCGACCGGCCGAACGAGGAGTGGCGGTAGATCTCGCCGCCGATATAGAGCGGCCTCAGCGCAGGAATGGGTTGCTCCTGCGCTCTTCGCCGATGCGCGTGGCGGGCCCGTGTCCGGGCATCACGACGACGTCGTCGCCGAGCGGCAGAAGCCTCTCCTTGATGGAGCGGATCAGCAGCGGGCCGTCGCCGCCGGGGAGGTCGGTGCGGCCGACCGAGCCCGCGAACACGGTGTCGCCGCCGATCAGCAGGCCGGTGGCGCGGTCGAAGAACGCGACGTGCCCGGGGGTGTGGCCGGGCACCGAGAGCACTTCCAGCCGCCGGCCCGCGAGCTCCAGCACCTCGCCCTGCTCGAGATAGCGATCCGGCCTGGCGTCGCGCATGCCGCTCACGCCGAACAGCCTCGCCTGCTCGGCGATGCCGCTCAGCAGGAAGGCGTCGCGTCGGTCGGGGCCGATCACCGGGACCGGGCTGCCGTCCGGCCGCACCGGCAGCGCCTCGCGCAGCTCCTCGACGCCGCCGGCGTGGTCGAGATGGCCGTGCGTCAGCAGGATCGCCTCGACGCTGACCCCGAGCGGCTTGAGCCTCGCCAGGATCGCCGGCACGTCGCCGCCCGGATCGGTCACGACGGCGAGCCTGCTGTCCGGATCCCACAGGATCGAGCAGTTCTGCTGGAACGGCGTGACGACGACGGTCTCCAGCTTCGTGGGCTGAGGCTGGGGTCGGGGATGCGGCGGCGACTCGGGCGACATGGCCAGGCGTTCCCTCTGCGATGATCTGCGTTACATGGTGCGCCGTAGTTCGGGCAGTCTCGGACCAGCGTAACGTGGGAGCGGTGTCAGGCGATGCACATCACGGGAGAACGTCGGATCCCGGCTCCCAGGGAACGGGTCTGGCGCTGCCTGACCGATCGCGCGGTGCTGCAGGATTGCGCGCCGGGCAGCCGGATCGAGCCGGACGGCGACGGCCTGGTGCTGTCCAACGCCGGGGTGGGTTCGGTGCGGGCGCAACCCAGCATACGCGAGCCGTTCACGACGCTTGGCTGGCGGATCGACCCGGCGGGCGCGGCGACGCAGATGGTCCTGGTGCGGCTGGTCGAACAGGGCGTGTTCACCCTGCTGCGGTACGAGCTTTCCCTCGCCGACCCGGACGGCACGGAATCCCCCGTGCGGACGGCGAACCTGCGGGCGCGGATCGACCAGGCGCTGGAGCGGCTGGTGCACACCGTCGCAGGACCCGGCGAGATCGGCGCGGGCGGCATCGCGGGCGCGGTGCAGGCGGCCACCGAGCCGGCGACGCAGCCGAATGCCAGCCTGCGCGCGGCCGCCTCCGGACCCGCCATGGCGGAGACGCTCGCACACCTGATGAACCCCTCGGTGATCGGCGGCGCGCTGTTCCTGATCGTGCTGCTGTTCATGGTCGGCCTGCTGTGACGCCCGCATTCCCGGTGCGCGACGTCCTGGCGCACGCCCTGTCCTGGCACGAGGCGGGCGATGCGGTGGCGCTGGCCACCGTGACCGAGACCTGGGGCAGCGCCCCCTGCCCGGTCGGCAGCATGATGGCGGTGAGCGGCAGCGGCCGCGTGGAGGGCTCGGTCAGCGGCGGTTGCGTCGAGGCCGCGGTGATGCAGGCCGCCCAGGAGGCGATCGGCAACGGCCTGCCGAGGCTGCTCTCGTTCGCGGTCAGCGACGGCAGCGCCTGGTCGGTCGGGCTCGCCTGCGGCGGCTCGATCGCCGTTCTGGTCGAGGCGCTGCGTCCCGAATGAGCCTCTCCTGACACCGTCCGTCCTGCGTGCCCTGGTGGCGGCGCGCGCAGCGCGGCGGAGCGCGATCCTGCTCAAGCGGCTCGCCGACGCGACCCAGCACCTGCTGATCGAGATCGACGGCCGGCTCGAGCCGGGCGATCTGCCGCTCGACCCGGCACTGCACGACGCCGCCGTGCAGGCGGCGCACACCGGACGCAGCCTCATCGTCCGGTGCGGCGAGGACACCTGGTTCGTGCAGGCGCACGCGCCACGGACGCGCCTGATCCTGGTCGGCGGCGTGCACGTCGCCCAGGCGCTGGCGCCGCTGGCGGCGACACTCGGCATGGCGGTCACCGTGGTCGATCCCCGGAGCGGCTTCGCCACCGCGGAGCGCTTCCCCGGGGTGGCCCTGCTGCACCAGTGGCCGGACGAGGCCCTCGCCGAGCTGGCGCTCGACCGGCACAGCGCCCTCGTCACACTCAGTCACGAGG
>CAXTOE010000189.1:0-4297 GCA_964245685.1 uncultured Acetobacteraceae bacterium
CCCCTGACCCAGGCTTGCCCGGGCGGCCCGATGACGATAGGAAGAGGCTGGTTGTCCGCGTAGCTCAGCCGGATAGAGCACAGGATTCCTTGTCACCAACTGGGCGTCGCGAGGGGAAACCGCGCGGCGGATCCGCTCAAAGTCGGGGAAAGCTGAGGTGCCTGCGCACCGTGCCGATCCCGAGCCAAGCCCGCCGCCGAAGGGTGCCGGGAAGGTGTAGAGACTGGACGGGCGGCACCTAAGGGTTCCGACCTAGGGTGAAGGGACAGTCCAGACCACGAACGTCTCCGGCCCGGCCGGCGGCGGCGGCGAAAGCCGAAGTGGGATGAATCCTGGGGCCGTGGGTTCGAATCCCGCCGCGGACACCAACTCCGGTGGCTGGGAAGGATGCGGCGGCGATGCCGCCTGGCCGGGCTCGCCGCTCGCGAGGGCATACGTCCGTATCCTGACTAGCCGGGCACGGTATCGGCGGGTGCGCGCGCCCCGTGGCGCAGACCATCGACGAGCAGAGACACCATCCGCCGCGCCTGTGCCGTGTCGCCGTCGCGAGTCGGTGTCGCGAGCCGCAGGCCCGCGGACAGCAGTTCACCGGCATCCACGTCGGGACGTATCGAACCGACCGCGACCGCCGCGTCGACCAGGCCGCGCAATGCCGGCATGAGCTGACCGAGGACGTAGTCCGGAAGCGATCGGTAGGCCGGATCGCCCGAGTGCAGCGCCGGCCCCAGGCCTCGCTTGGTCGCGACGAAGTCGACGAGACGCTGCATCCACGACGCGAGCGCCTCGTCCGGCGCGTGGGCGGCGCGCAGCGTCGAGGCGGAGGCGACGCAGGCGTCGATCTGGCTCCGGATGATGGCCCTGATGAGGTCCGACCGCTGCGGGAAGTGACGGTATAGGGTTCCGACGCCGACGCCGGCCGCCGCAGCGATCGTCCGCATCGGCGCGTCCACCCCTGCCTCTGCGAACACCGCCGTCGCCGCGCGCAGCAGGGCATCGACGCTGCGACGCGCATCGGCCCGCACCGGCCGCTCCGGCTCGTCGCGCATCCCCGGACCGTCGACGTCCTGCACTGGCGATCCTGCCCTTGATAAGCGGAACAACGTTCCATATAAACGGATGAAGGTTCCACTTGGCTCTTTAGGCTACCGGTCGGAGCTTCGCCATAGCCGCGTCGAGGAGACGAACATGCGGTACCGCCCGCTCGGCCGAACCGGCATCAAGGTCAGCGCCTACTGCCTGGGTGCGATGATGTTCGGGAAGATCGCCAATCCGGATCATGACGAATGCGGCCGCATCATCCACCGGGCGATCGACTCCGGCATCAACTTCATCGACACCGCCGATGCCTACAGCCGTGGCGAGTCCGAGGAGATCGTCGGCAAGGCGCTGAAGGGTCGTGGGGACGGCATCGTGCTCGCGACCAAGGCGTTCCAGCCGATGGGGGACGACCCGAACCAACGCGGCAGCTCGCGACGCTGGCTCACGCGGGCGGTCGAGGATTCGCTCCGCCGGCTGCAGACCGACTACATCGACCTCTACCAGGTGCATCGGCCGGCGCCGGACACCGACATCGAGGAGACCCTGTCGGTGCTCACCGACCTGATGCGGGAGGGCAAGGTCCGCGCGATCGGCGCATCGACGTTTCCGGCCTCCGACATCGTGGAGGCGCAGTGGGTCGCCGAGCGCCCTACTCCATCCTGAACCGCTCGATCGAGCGCGAGGTGCTTCCCGCCTGCCAGCGCTACGGCATGGGAGTGATGGCGTGGAGCCCGCTGGCCAAGGGCATGCTCACCGGCAAGTACCGCAAGGGCGAACAGATGCCCGACACCCTGCGCGCCAGGTATTTTCCGAAGGCGATGTCCGATGCGGGCAGCCTCGACAAGGTCGACCAGCTCATCCCGCTGGCGCAGGGGGCCGGCATGTCGCTGATGCACATGGCGCTCGCCTTCGTGGTGGCGCACCCGGCACTCACCTCCGCCATCATCGGCCCCCGCACCATGGAGCAGCTCGATGGTCTGCTCGCCGGCGCCGAGCTGGTGCTGGACGAGGCGCTGCTCGACCGGATCGACGAGATCGTGCCGCCGGGCACCGACGTGGCGCCGCTGGAGGGCGCGGCGTACGCGCCGCCCTGGATGACGCGGGCCTCGCTGCGCCGCCGGCCCGTTGCGGAGCGTGCGGCGGCCTGACGCGAGCGCTGCCGCCTGGTATTGGCACCGGCCCGCACCTGCCGCACACGGCTACGCGGGCGGCGCGCGCAGCATGTCGATGAGAGCGCGTAGCGCCGCCGGGACCTGACGACGCCCGGGATAGTACAGGAAGAACCGCGGCCGCATCGGGCACCACGGCTCCAGCAGGCGCACCAGTGACCCGTCGGCGAGGTGACCGGCGACCAGCTCCTCGAAGACCAGGGCGAGGCCCACGCCGTCGAGCGCCGCCCGCAGCATCAGCGCGGTGTCGTCGACGATCAGCGGCCCCGACACCTCGACCTCCAGCGCCTCGTCGTCGCGGGCGAACTCCCAGGCATAGCGTGCGCCGTTCGGGTATCGCCGCTCGATGCAGGCGTGCGCGTGCAGGTCCTGCGGCGCGCGAGGCGGCGCGCATCCGGCGAGGTAGGACGGGGCGCCGACGACGGCGAAGCGACGCGCCGGGCCGACCGGCATTGCGATCATGCCGGGCGCCAGGCGCCGGTCGCGACGGATGCCGGCGTCGAAGCCCTCGGCGACGATGTCCACCAGGCCGTCGAAGCTCACCACCTCCAGCCTGACCTCCGGGTAGGCGGTCAGGAACCGGCCGACGATCGGCTCGACGATCAGCTGGTTCGCGATGCGCGGCACGTTCAGGCGAAGCAGCCCGGCAGGACGGCCGCGCAGCGCGCCGACCGCCTGCAGCCCTGCCGCGAGTTCGTCCAGGGCAGGCCCGATGCGCTGCAGCAGCTGCCTGCCGGCCTCCGTGATGCGGATGCTTCGCGTCGTCCGATTAAACAGCCGGACGCCGAGCGCCTCCTCCAGGCCGCGTATGACGTGGCTGAGCGCCGACGGGCTGACGCCCCGTTCCGCCGCGGCGGCGCGGAAGCTGCCCTGTCGCGCGACCGCCAGGAACACCTCCAGGGCGGCGAGGCTGGGTCGCTGCATCAATGAGCTTTAGCTCAGCAATCTGGTGAAGAGAACGGTCTGGTTCTCAACACTGGTGAGCCTGCCGATATCGGCTGCGAGGGATGCGTGCCGGACGCGCGCGTCGCCACCCACCGAGAAAGCGAGCAACCATGGACAGGATCTTGCGTGTCGGGATCATCGGCGCCAGTGCGGAACGCGGCTGGGCCAAGGCATCGCACGTGCCGGCGGTGCGGCAGCTCGCCGGCCTCGAGCTCGGCGGCGTGGTCACCAGGGACCAGGAGTCGGCCGACGCCGCCGCCCGCGCGTTCGGCGCGGACCATGGCTATGCGGATGCCGCCAGCCTGTTCCGTGATCCGGCGATCGACATCGTGACGATCGCGGTCAAGGTGCCGGATCATCGCGACCTCGTCCTGGCCGCGGTCGCCGCCGGCAAGCAGCTGTACTGCGAGTGGCCGCTCGGCCGCAACCTCGCGGAGTCCGAGGAACTCGCCGCCGCCGCCCGCACGGTTGGCGTGCACGCCGCGATCGGGCTGCAGACACGGCTGAACCCCGCCGCACGGCAGGCGCGCGAGCTGATCGCGTCTGGCGCGATCGGACGGGTGCTCAGCGCGCGCATCGTCTCGACCACGATGGCGTTCGGCGCCGAGGTGGAGCCCGCCATGGCCTTCGCGGAGGACGCCGCCAACGGGGTCACCCTGGCCACCATCCAGGGTGCCCACACGATCGACTTCGCCGCCGCGGTGCTGGGCGGGCTCAGCGAGGTCAGCGGGCTGGTCAGCACGCAGTTCCCCGAGGTGACGGTGGGCGCGAACGCGGCCAGGCAGGCGCGCTCCATCCCCGACCACCTCCTGCTTCAGGGCCGGCTCGCGGGCGGCGCGCCGATCGCCATCGAGGTCGCCGGCGGACGCCCGGCAGACGCGGTGCCGTTCCGCTTCGAGGTGATCGGCGACGCCGCAACCCTGGTGCTGGACGGTGGTGCCGTGCGCGGTTTCCAGTCGGGCCGCCTCACCCTGCGGCTCGACGGCGCGCCGCAGCCGGTCGAGGAGGGTGAGCTTTCCGGTCTGCCCGAGGCGGCCGAGAACGTCGCCGGCGTCTACGCGGCACTCCGCGACGACATCCGCCACGGCAGCTTCACCGTCCCCGACTTCGACGCTGCCGTGCGCCTGAACCGCCTGGTCGACGAC
>CAXTOE010000189.1:4307-5771 GCA_964245685.1 uncultured Acetobacteraceae bacterium
GACCGGCACGCGCGCGCCGGCGCGGGATTGGCCGGGCGCAGCCTGAGCGACGGCCACGGCCTCAGGCGGGCCCCGGGCGCGGTAGCGCCGCATCGTGTTGCGGCCGCCGCAGGTCCGCATCGGGCACCAGCTTCTCGCCGCGGCCTTGGAGGCATCGTCGTACGAGGCGCCGCAGAGCTTGAAGCGACGCCAGGCACCCGACCGCATCGCCTCGAGTGCGGCCAGCAGCCAATTCGACCGTTACCGTTCGCGATCCTTATATGGTAACCGACCGATCCATGTCAGCCGATGCGTTCAGGATCAGCTTCGACGATGCGCTGCGCCGCGATCTGCGACACCGCCTCGACGTGACGCGCTGGAGCGACGCCGTCACCACGGACTGGCAGTACGGCACGGACCGGAGCTTCCTGCAGGCGCTCGTGCAGCACTGGCGCACCGCCTATGATTTCGATGCCGCCGAGCAGCGGCTGAACGCGCTGCCGCAGTTCCGCGCCAGCATCGACGGGTTCGGCGTCCACTACCTCCACCTGAGGTCGCCTGCCCCGCGGCCGAGGCCGCTGCTGCTGATGAACGGCTGGCCGTCCAGCTTCGTGGAGTACGGCAGGCTGGCGCCGCGGCTCGCCGATCCCGCGGCATTCGGCGCCGGGGCGGACGACGCCTTCGACGTCGTGATCCCTGCCCTGCCCGGCTTCGGCTTCTCGGATCGGCCGACGCGTCCGCATCAGCTCTACGCCGAGGACCTGTTCCACCGCCTGATGACCGAGCAGCTCGGCTATCCGCGCTACATCGCCGCCGGCACCGATATCGGCGCCGGGGTCGCCGCGCACCTGGCGCGTAAGCATCCCGGCAGCGTCCGGGGCATCCACGTCTCCGCGATCGCGGACCCGCCCCTGACGCCGGCGTCGCCGCCGCTGACCGAGGCCGAAGCGGCCTATCAGGCGCGCGCCGCGCGATGGGCGGCGGAGGAGGGGGCCTACGAGCACCTGCACTACACGAGGCCGCAGACGCTCGCCTTCGCGCTCGCGGACACGCCGGTCGGACTCGCGAGCTGGATCGTCGAGAAGTTCCACGCCTGGAGCGAGCACGGCGAGGACCTGCGGGTCACCTTCCCGCTGGACATGCTGATCGACAACCTGATGATCTACTGGGCCAGCGGGACCATCGGCTCGTCGATGCGCTACTACCATGACGACATCCAGTTCCGGCCGCCCCGGCGGCCGGAGGATCGCGTCATGGTGCCGACCGCGGTCTGCATGTGGCCGCACGACCTGGTGGTGGCACCCTGGGAGTGGGCGGCGCGAGGCTACGACGTCCGGCAGTACACGACGCCCGCCCATGGCGGCCACTTCCCCGGATGGGAAGAACCCGACGCCTATGCGCAGGACATCCGGCGGTTCGCGGGGCTCCTGGACGGCCTCGATCCTCCGGGTTCATGAGCGACCCCGCTCCTGGCCCGGCCTGTCC
>CAXTOE010000190.1:0-385 GCA_964245685.1 uncultured Acetobacteraceae bacterium
TCCTCGTCCTCGGGCAGGGCCCGCTGGTAGAACATGCTGAACAGCCCGCCGCCGACCAGGCCGCCGACGAGCGGGCCGACGATCGGCACCCAGAAGAACAGGTCGCCGTGCTGGTCGCGCATCGCGCCGCCTTCGAGCAGCGCTGGTGCCTGCCGGCGCTGTCCGGACGGGCACGCTGGATCTGCACCTACAAGTGCGCGCTTCGCCTGTGGCCCGAGGCACCCGGGCATTCCAACCAGGGCCTGCGCTACTGGCGCAGGCCGGAGGGGCTGGATCGCGCGCTCGGGCTGCCGGCGCACCGGGCGGCGCCGGATGCCTACGTCACCGCGCATCACCTGCGCGACATGCTGGCGCTGGCCAGCCTGTCGCAGCTGCTGACCTGGTC
>CAXTOE010000190.1:395-2419 GCA_964245685.1 uncultured Acetobacteraceae bacterium
GGCTGGTGCGCGTGCCGTACGGCCCGTCGCGCGGACGTCGCTGGGCCGATCTGGACGACGCCGCCCTGGCCCGGATCATCGAGACGGAGTCCGGCGGCAACGTCGACATGCGGTTCAGCGCGCGCAACGAGCAGGCGCGCCGGCGCGGTGCGCCGCCGAAGCCGGCCCAGATGTCGCTCGGCCTGGCGGAGACGCCGGCGGCCTGAGGCGCACGCCGAGGCGGCTCAGAGGAGGCGCACGCCGAGCCGGCTCAGAGATAGTCGCGCAGCATCGGCACCAACGGCTTGTCGGCATCCGGCATCGGGTAGTCCGCGAGCCGGTCCGGCGTCACCCAGGCCAGGGTCTGGCCCTCCTTCGGCCGCGGCCTGTTGCATCAGCAGGTGGAAGTCGGCGTAGCCGTGCGAGGCGAAGCTGAACGGCGCGAGGCACGCCTGCGACAGCTCGATGCCGAGCTCCTCGCGCAGCTCGCGAACCAGTGCCTGCTCGGGCGTCTCGCCCACCTCCACCTTGCCGCCGGGGAACTCCCACAGCCCGGCCATGGTGCGGCCCTCCGGGCGTCGCGCCAGCAGGATGCGGCCGTCGCCGTCGATCAGGGCACAGGCGGCCACCAGCAGCACCGGGCGGTCTCCGGGCGGCGCGGACGCGGCCGGCCGCCGGTCGCGTCGCGCGGCGTCGGGACCCGGGCTCAGGTCGGCGTGCCCCGCCTCGAACAGCAGCACCGGGTGGCTGCCGCCGCGGGCCAGGAACAGCTGCCGCGAGGTGCCGGCCTCGCGAAAGCCGATGCGGCGCAGCACCGCCGCCGAGGCCGGATTGTCGGTCGCGACCTGGGCGACCAGGCGATCGAGATCGAGCCGCGCCAGCGCCCAGCGCGCGAGCTTCCCGGCGGCCTCTCCGGCGACGCCCTGGTTCCAGTAGCGGCGCGCGATCCAGTAGCCGAGGTCGCCGGTGCGGGCGAGGCGATCGATGCGCAGCCCGACGCAGCCGAGCAGGCGCCCGGCGGGCTCGATGCCGGGAGAGATGCCCCGGTCCGGCCCCGGATCCGGCTCGATGCCCGGGCCGCCGGCGGGCTCGGATCGGCCGGCCTCGGCGATGATGACGAAGTGGTAGGCGTCGCCGGACGCCGCCTGGCCGCTGGCGGCGTCGATCCACTCGTCGGTCAGCTTGCGTGGGTAGGGAAAGGGCAGGCGCGGCAGCATGCGCACCACGCCCCAGTCGTTGACCAGCCGGTGTATCGCCTCCGCGTCCTGCGGCACCGGCGGTCGCAGGACGAAGTTGTGCGTGGCGAGCCGGAGCGCGGGGCCGTCGCCACCGGCCTCCGCGGTCACGCCGCTTCGATGCCGCGCGCCATCAGCAGGCCGCGCAGGTTGCGGATCACCGGGAACACCTCCTGGTTGCGATCCTCCCCCTGCGCGTCGTGCGCCGCCTGTTCCAGCTCGACGATGTCGCGATCCTCGCGGAAGATCCGCTCGGTGAACAGCACCAGCAGTGGCCATGCGGCGTGGAGCAGCCCCGGGATCTTCGGCTTGCGCACCGACAGCAGTCCGAAGGTGCGGTTGCGGCGCTGCTCGGCATCCTGCGGCGTGTAGGCGATCCAGAGATCCATCACCGGCTCGGCGCCGGAGGTGCGTATGCGCAGCGTCTGGTACGGGTATTCGGTGCGTATCGTCATCACGTCGCGGTCAGCGTTCTGCTTCTCGGTGCCGCGACGCTGCTTGAAGATCAGCGCCTCGCCGATCGGCTGCTTGCCGCCGGTGCGGGCGAAGCTGTAGCGCGCCTCGATCCAGTCCTCGCCGGCGTCCTGGCCCAGGAAGCGGGGACGGATCTGGCCCATCTGCTTGGCGTGCATGAACTGGTGGTTCATGTCCATCAGGTTCTCGTGCATGAAGCTGTAGTGGCAGCCGATCACGCGGCCGAACCGCCGGGTCTTGTAGGCGTCGTCGTCGGCGGCGCCGAACGCCGGCAGCGGCACCGCCTCGGCACGCGCCGGATCGCCCGGAAACACCAGGATCAGGCCGCTGCGCTCG
>CAXTOE010000190.1:2429-5771 GCA_964245685.1 uncultured Acetobacteraceae bacterium
CCGTTGGGCAGCTTGTCCTTGCCGAGATAGGGCACGTCGACGCACTTGCCGGAGCGCCCGTACGCCCAGCCATGATAGCAGCAGCGGACGGACTGCCCGTCCACGGTGCCGCGCGACAGCGGGACCTGCCGGTGCGCGCAGCGGTCCTCCAGCGCGTACACCGCGCCCTCCTTGGGCCGGACCAGCACGATCGGCTCGCCGGAATAGGTGGCGGCCAGGGTGCCGCCCGGCTTGAGCTCGTGCGACCAGGCGAGCGGATACCAGTGGTCGGGATGACTTCGGATCCGTCTCAGGTCGGGACCGCGCGCCAGCGGCGGCGGCGTGTCGGTGGCAAAGGCGTGATCCATCATCCCTCGGTCTGCAGCGATGCACCGCGGACGACGCCCCGGGGCATACCAGCATAGACGTTCGCGAGGCCAAGGCGAGCGGCGAATCACCCCTCGCCATGTAACGAAACGCCGCACCGCGGGCCGGCCGCAACGCCGCCGCGACGTCACGCGGCGCCGCCCGCTGCTCCACCGCATCGCACAAAACGGGTCGACCAAATGGTCGGGAAGTGAGAGCTTGATGAGCAGCACAGGCACAAATACGAGAGTGACCCAGGTTTGTGCAGGAATCTGCATTATTTCGGAGCAGGATGCTTGAACAACACGCAGATTAGGATGCAGCCGACCCGCCGGCAGTTGCTGACGCGAATCGGTGTCACCGCCGGCAGCGTCGCGATGTACCAGGCGATGACGCAGCTCGGACACGCGGCGGGAACCGATTTCGCCGGACCGCCGGCGCTGAGCGGCGGCAAGACCGGAACCAGCGTGCTGGTGCTCGGTGCCGGTCTCGCCGGGATGCTCGCCGCGCACGAGCTGCGGCGCGCCGGCTACAGCGTGCGGATCCTGGAGTTCCAGAACCGCTCCGGCGGCCGCAACTTCACGCTGCGCGGCGGCGACAGCCTGACCGAGCTCGGCGGCTACACGCAGAAGGTCGAGTTCGCGCCGGGCAACTACATCAATCCCGGTCCCTGGCGCATCCCCTACCACCACCAGGCGATCCTGCATTACTGCCGCGCCTTCGGCGTCGCACTGGAGCCGTTCATCGAGGTCAACCACAACAGCTACCTGCACAACTCCAAGAGCTTCGGCGGCGTGCCGCAGCGCTACCGGGACGTGCTCAGCGACTTCACCGGCTACACCGCCGAGCTGCTCGCCAAGGCGATCAACCAGAACAAGCTCGACCAGCCGGTCAGCGCCGAGGAGCGCAAGGACCTGCTCGCCGCGATGCGCGGCTGGGGATCGCTGAACGCGGAATACGACTACGTGAAGGGACCGGTGGCGTCGCTGCGACGCGGCTACGGCAAGCCGCGCGGCGGCGGCCCGGACGGCGCGCCGATCCCGTCGCAGCCGCTCGCCCGCGACGAGGTGATGCGCTCGGGGCTGTGGCACTGGCTGTCGTTCAACACCGTCTACGACATGCAGACCACCATGTTCCAGCCGGTCGGCGGCATGGACATGATCGGCCGCGGCTTCGCCAAGCAGGTCGGCGACCTGGTCACCCACAACATCGACGTCACCCGCATCCAGCAGGACGATGCCGGCGTCACCGTCACCTACAAGGACAACAACCATGGCGGCGCCGTCGGCCAGGCCAAGGCGGAGTACTGCGTCTGCACCATCCCGCTCTCGATCCTGAGCCAGATCGACGTGCAGGTCAGCGGGCCGATGCGTGACGCCATCGCCGCCGTGCCATACGCCTCCTCGGTCAAGGTCGGGCTCGAGTTCAAGCGCCGCTTCTGGGAGGAGGACGAGGCGATCTATGGCGGCATCAGCTTCACCGACCAGCAGATCAGCCAGATCTCCTATCCGAGCCACGGCTATTTCTCGTCCGGCAAAGCGGTGCTGCTCGGCGGCTACATGTTCGGCGCCGCCGCCTACGACTTCGCTGGCAAGACGCCGCAGCAGCGCGTGCAGGCGGCCCTCGACCAGGGGTCGGTGCTGCACAAGCAATACAGGGACGAGTTCGTCACCGGGGTGGGTGTCGCCTGGAGCCGGATGCCGTGGTCGCTGGGCTGCTGCGGCACCTGGAGCGAGGATGCCCGCCAGACGCACTACAAGACCCTGACCTCGATGGACGGCCGCGTGGTGCTGGCCGGCGAGCATGCCTCCTACATCGGCTGCTGGCAGGAGGGGGCGCTGCTGTCCTCGATCAGCGCGATCACCCAGCTGCACCGCCGCGCCGTGGGAGCCGCCTGATGCGCCCCCTGAGCCATGCCCTGCTGAAGCGGGGCGCGCCGGGTCTCGCCGCCTGCCTGGCGCTCGCGGGCCTGCTGTCGCTGCCTTCCGGTCGCGCGGCACGCGCCGACGTCGCCCGCAACGGCTTCGGCGGCGCCATCGACGCCAGCACCGGCGAGGCGGTCTACCAGCATGTCTGCCAGGGCTGCCACATGCCGGGCGGCACCGGCGCGGTGGGCGCCGCGGCGATCCCGGCGCTGGCCGGCAACAAGAAGCTCGCGAGCTCCGGCTACCCGGTCTACGTGATACTGAATGGCCTAGGCGGCATGCCCTGGTTCAACGGCGACCTGAAGAACCCCGAGGGCGCCGGCGTGCTGAGCGACCAGCAGGTCGCACTCGTGGTGAACTTCATCCGCACCCATTTCGGCAACGCCTACTCCGATCCCGTCAGCGCGGCCGACGTCGCCGCGGTGCGCGGTCCGGCCCCGATCACGGAGCACTGAGCCTTGAGCATGAAGACGATCCTCGTCGCGCTGGCGATGCTGCAGGCGGCCGGCGGCGCCGCGGTGGCGGCGGACGACGTGATCCGGCACAACGTGCCCACCTTCCCGATCGCGGCCAGCATCGAGGTGCCGGCCGGCTACAGCACGATCTACCTGTCCGGCATGGGTGCCGACGTCGCCGACAAGTCGGCCAAGGCGATGACGCTCGCCGCCTACGGCGACACCGAGACGCAGACGCGCAGCGCGCTGGGCAAGATCAGCGCCGCCCTCGCCGGGCTGCACCTTACGCTGGGCGACGTGGTGCAGATGCACGCCTACGTCGCCGCCGACCCGAAGCTCGGCCATATCGACTTCGCCGGCCTGATGAAGGCGTACACCCAGTTCTTCGGCACCCACGACCAGCCCAACCTGCCGACCCGCTCCGCCTTCCAGGTCGCGGGACTGGCAAACCCGGGCTGGCTGATCGAGATCGAGGTCCAGGCGGTGCGCAAGCCGCACTAGCGGGATGCCGGGACGGAGCAGGCAAGGGCTCTGCCCTTGACCCACTGGGGCCGGCGGCCCCAGACCCCATTTCTTGATTTAAGGATTTCAAAGGCTCGGCCTTTGATGGGGTCAAG
>CAXTOE010000191.1:0-5325 GCA_964245685.1 uncultured Acetobacteraceae bacterium
GGTCGGCGGTGGCGGCGCCAGCACCCTCGCCGGCGGCGCCACCGCCGCCGCGGTGATCTTCACTGGCAGCGGCAACAGCACCGTCACCGGCGGCAGCGCCGGCGGCGACACGGTGGTCGGCGGCAGCGGCAGCCTGAGCATCGACATGCGCGGCGATGCCCTGTTCGCCGGCAGCGGCGGGACGGTCGTGCAGGGGGGCAGCACCGGTGCGGACTCGATCATCGGCGGCAGCGGCACGCTGAGCGTCACCGGCCACGGCGGCAACATGATCGTCGTCGGCGGCAGCGGCGCCTCGAGCATCGACACCGGCAACGGCGCCGACTTGGTGTTCACCGGTGCCGGCAGCATGAGCCTGACCACGGGCGCCGGACCCAGCCAGGTGGTGCTCGGCCGCGGTGCCGCGACGATCTCCGAAGGCAGCGGCGGCGTCACCTACGATGTCGTCGAGGGCGCGGCCGGCGGCAGCTTGGTGATCGACGGCTTCCGGCCGGGCCTCGACCGGATCGCGCTGTTCGGCTACGGCCAGGAGCAGCCGCTGGTCCGATCCGGCGGCAGTGGCCAGACGCTGCTCGGGCTGTCCGACGGCAGCACGATCACCCTGGTCGGGGCCACCACCACCGGAGACATCCTGCGCGGTGGAGGCGGTAGGCCAGGGCGCCGCCCTGGACCCGCTGGGGCCGGAGGCCCCAGGCCCCGACTTTCAAAGAGCTCCGTTGGCGCTAGTCGTGCGAGATCCCTCGTCACCTGACATGTGGCTGGGCGCCAGAGGCTCTCATTTCCAGGGATCGCGCAAACCGCGGGTAGGCTCGCACATGGCTCGACAGACATTTCTCACGGGTCGCGACCTGATGATCATCCAGGCGTTCCTCGCGGGTCACGAGAACCTGAGCACATCTCGCGACGAGGCCGCCGTCGAAATCGTCTCGGGCAAGCTCACGGTCGAGTTGCTTCGGACCGAGCGATCCACCGTTGCGTGGTTTACCCACGATTGTGGTCTCGACGCCAACGGTTTCGCGATGAACTACTCCAGGCACGTGATCAACGCGATCATGCGTGAGCTCCAGCCCGACGGCATGTCCAGGCGGGTCGAGCAGAGCACCGCGAGCATCGAGCGCAAGGGTGACGTGCTGGCAGACCGGAGGCGCCTATACATCTTCCACTTCGACGGCGCCGAGATTCAGCAGGACGTTCCCTTCAACCTAGTGGGACCCGTGAGTGTGGCTGCCTACCGAGCTTCCCTCAAACCCTGAACGCCCTACCGTAGTGGAGACCGAGCCTATAGCGAGATGACGTCTCGAAGATCTGAGCCGCATCGAAGCCGTTGACGAGGAGTTCAGATCGGCCGGCAGGACCGGAAACAAGTTCGACCTTGAAGCTGGTGGCCATCTCCGTTTCAGCCATGAACAGGCCGGTATCGTCTTTCATGCGAAGGAGCTTGATCAGAGCCGTTGCTCTGCTGGATCACGCTCGTTCTGCTTCAATAAGCAACACCAGCGCTTGGGCTGCACCTCTGTCAACTTGGGATCCGGACGAGACCAAGGCGAGCACGGGGGACGTCGCGTCGGCCGCCGCCCACGCGCGCTCGGCTGCCATACGCCATCATGCAAGGCCATCATCCTCACTCAGAAAATTTCGGCAATTAGAGATAGGAGGAGGGCGACGCCAATGGTGTCGCATCGTTGTATCTCGGGAACCGGCCACGGATCGCCGGCCGATGTCTGGACCGCGTATTCCTCGATCATCGAGAACTATACGGAGCCGTCTGTGCGACTGCCCGCAAGATGATCTCACGCTTTCATCTTAACCCTGGCTTGGTGGGTAGGTCGTGCGCACCAGCCTCGCCGACCAGAGCGGCTCCAGCGGATGAACAAGGGACAGAGGGTCTCTTGGACACCATAGTCTGGCGGTGCGTCCGCGAGATCGCGGAAAATGCGGTGCGAGCCGGTTTAACTGAGCGATAGCGAGCAATATCAGCCGGGACATCGGACGGCTTCGATCCCCCACTAACCACACTGCGTCGAGGCGCGGCGGCGGCGCCGGAAGGGAAGATCATCCTGGCGAGGGCAGGTGCTCCTTTATCGCCAGCGCACGATCCCGGGACGATGCCGCGTCCACGACCGCCGCCGCGCTCGCGGGCGCGCGCTCCGCCGGCCGTGCCAGCGCCAGACTCAGCGCGACGCGCAGGCCGGGCTCCCCCTCCTCCAGCAACACCGTGCCGCCATGCAGGTGCGCCACCGCCTGCACCAGCGACAGGCCGAGCCCGGAGCCGGGCGTGCTGCGCGCGGATTCCGCGCGGAAGAAGCGCTCGGAGGCGCGCAGCCGGTCGTTGGGCGCCATGCCGATGCCCTGGTCCGATACCTCCAGCCGCACGTGCCGCTCGACCGTCAGCGCGCGCAGTACGATCCGGCCGCCGGGCCGCGAGAACTTGATCGCGTTGTCGAGCAGGTTCGCCACCGCCTGCTGGATCAGCGACCGGTCGCCCCAGATCCGCAGGCCGGGCGCGCCGGGTCGTATCCCGTCCGGCAACGCCAGTTCCAGCCGCAGCTGGCGCTCCTCGGCCAGCGCCCCGTAGAGCTCGACGATGTCGGCCAGCAGCGCGTCGAGCTCGACCTCGGCGAAGGCGGAGCGGCGCGACCCGGCCTCGATCTCGGAGATGCGCAGCAGCGCCTCGAATACCCCGGTGATGTCGTCCAGGTCGCTGACCGCGCGCCAGGCGGCGGCGCGCAGCTCCTCGGTGCCGCTGGCATGGGTCGCGGCGTCCTCGAGACGGCTGCGGGCGCGCGTGATCGGCGTGCGCAGGTCGTGCGCAATCGCGTTGCTGACCTGCTTCACCCCGTCCATCAGCCGCGCGATGCGGTCCAGCATGGCGTTGATGGTCTGCGCCACCCGGTCGAACTCGTCGCCGCTGCCCGAGCGCGGCACCCGACGCGTCAGGTCGCCGGCGGCGATCGACGCCGTGGTGCGCGCGATGTCGCGCACCATGCGCCGGAACAGCCCACGCAGCACGAAGCCGCCGCTGGCACCCAGCACCGCGACCATCACCAGCGTCCACAGCATGGTGTCGGTGAGCAGGCGCTTGAGCACGAGGCGCGCCCGCACGTCGCGCCCGACCAGTAGCCGGAAGCCGCCCGGCAGCGCGAAGGCATGCACCTCGGCCAGCCCCTTGCTGCCGGCGCGCGCGATCGGCAGCTGGTACCAGGCGTCGGTGCGGCCGACGTCGGCGGGCCAGGAGCGCAGGTTGCCCGCCACCCGGGCGCTGGACGGATCCACCATCAGGTAGATCGCGTCGTCGTCGACGTTCTGCTCCAGCCGGTCCTGTATGGTCAGCGCCAGCGCCGGCAGCCCGCCTTCCTCCCAGCGCTCCGACAGCGCCTGGGCGTCGGACTTGATCGCTGCCTCGACCTGACGCTCCAGCAGGCCGATCGTCGCCCACCAGATGAAGCACAGGAAGATGGTGGCGCTGACCGCGAACAGCGCCGCGTGCACCACCGCCAGCCTGAGGCTCGCCGAACGCAGGGCGCGCATCCGTGTCATTCCGCGCGCAGCATGTACCCGGCGTTGCGTATGGTGTGGATCAGCGCGGTCGGGAACGGCTTGTCGATCTTGTGGCGCAGCCGCGAGACGTGCACGTCGATCACGTTGGTCTGGGGATCGAAATGATAATCCCATACCCCCTCCAGCAGCATGGTGCGTGTCACCACCTGGCCGGCGTGGCGCATCAGGTATTCGAGCAGCCGGAACTCGCGCGGCTGCAGGTCGATCTTCTGCCCCGCCCGGCGCACCCCACGCGACAGCAGGTCCATCTCGAGGTCCGACACCACCAGCTTGGTCTGCGGGCCGCCTTCGCCGCGACCGCGCCGGTACAGCGCCTCCACCCGCGCCAGCAGCTCGGCGAAGGCGAACGGCTTGGTCAGGTAGTCGTCGCCGCCGGCCTTCAGCCCGGCGACCCGCTCGTCGACCTGCGCCAGCGCCGAGAGCAGCAGCACCGGCGTCGCGTTGTTCTGCGCCCGCAGGGTCTCGAGCAGCCGCAGCCCGTCGATGCCGCCCGGCAGCATCCGGTCCAGGATGATGCAGTCGAAGCTCTCGCTGACGGCGAAGAACAGGCCGTCCTTGCCGTTGTCGACCTGCTCGACGACGTGGCCGGCTTCCTTCAGCCCCTTGGCGACGAAACCGCGGACGGTGGGATCATCCTCGACCAGCAGGACACGCACTTCATCGACCTCTCAGCGTCTCGGTCATCTACGGCTCGGCGAGACCGTACGTCATCCGGCATCGTCGGCCGGGCGCCGGCCGACCACCACCGGCACCTCGATCGCCGTACCGCGACGATGCACCAGCAGGCGGATCGAGCTGCCGGGGGTGGCGGCGGCGACCGCGCGGATCAGGCTGCGCGCGTTGTCGACCTTGTCGCCGTTGACGGAATCCACCTCGTCCCCGGCGCGCAGGCCGGCACGCATCGCGGGTCCGGTATGGTCGATGGCGACGATCGCGACCCCCGGGTTCGGATCCGGCTGGTCCTCCAGCGTCACCCCGAGCCAGCCACGGTCGATATGGCCCTTCTGCCGCAGCTGCGCCACGATCGGCGCCACGATCTCCGAGGGGATGCCGAAGCCGATGCCCACCGATCCGCCGGTCGGCGAGACGATGGCGGTGTTCAGCGCCACCACCTCGCCGTTCATGTTGAAGGACGGGCCGCCGGAATTGCCCGGGTTGATCGGGGCGTCGAGCTGCAGGAAATCGTCGAACGGACCGGCGCCGATGTCGCGCGCGCGCCGACACGATGCCCGCCGTCACCGACGAGCCGAGCCCGAACGGGTTGCCCGCGGCCAGGATCCAGTCGCCGACCTCGACCTTGCGGCTGTCGCCCCAGGCCACGTAGGCGAGCGGCCGGGTCGGCTTGACGGCGATCACCGCGATGTCGGTGAGCTCGTCGGCACCGAGCAGCTTGGCCGCGAGCTCGGTGCCGTCGGAGAACGAGACCGTGATCTTGTCGGCACTTCCCACCACGTGGTTGTTGGTCACGATCACCCCGCTCGGGTCGATCACGAAGCCCGAACCCGCGCCCAGCATCTGCTCGCGCCGCTTGCGCATGCGGTCGCGGAACTGCTTCTCGAACGGCGTGCCGCGCAGCGCCGGCGGCACCTTGACCCGGGCTGCGGCGGCATCGTCCTCGACATCCTGGATGACGGCGATGTTGACCACGGCGGGGAGCACCTTGGCGACGGCGACGACGGCGGGTTCCGTCGCGGGATCAAATTCCGGCGGCGGCACGGGCGGCTTGACCTCCTGCGCACGGGCGGCGGCGGTCGTCAGGGCGAGGTAAAA
>CAXTOE010000191.1:5335-5763 GCA_964245685.1 uncultured Acetobacteraceae bacterium
GCTCGCCACCATGTCGTCCGGATCGGACGGCGCCGCGGCCACGGCCGCGCCGCCGAACGCCAAGCCGGCCGTGCAGCACGCCGCGAGCATGACGGACCGAAGCATGCCGCTCGCGCGCCGCATCATGCGGATGCTCCATCCAGGCTCGCCCTCATCGCACCATGCTAGAGCAGCGGCGACGCCGTGGATATCGCTTTGCACGACCATGCGGCTGATAACACAGTCGTTTCTCACGACCGCCATCAAGCCGGCTCGTCCGGTCGCTCCGGCCAGTCATGCTTGGGATAGCGCCCTCGCAGGTCGCGCCGCGTCTCGCTCCAGGCACCGCGCCAGAAGCCGGCCAGGTCGCCGGTGATGGCGGCCGGCCGGCCCGCCGGCGACAGCAGGGCGAGCCGCAGCTTCACGCGGCCACCGGCGAGGCGCGGCGT
>CAXTOE010000192.1:0-5762 GCA_964245685.1 uncultured Acetobacteraceae bacterium
GCGGCGATGGCTGCGGTGCTGAGGGCGGCGGCCTGAGCGGTGGTGAGGGCGGCGACGTCGGCCGTGCTGAGGGCTGTCACCTGCGCCGAGCCGAGGGCGGCGATGTCGGCGGTGGTCAGGACGGGCGTCTGGGTGGTGGTGAGGGCTGCGATCTGCGCCGTCGTCAGCGCCTTGGCTTGGGTGCTGGTCAGCGCCGCCACTTCGGCCGTCGTCAGGGCTGCGACCTGCGCCGTGGTGAGGGCGGCGACCTGCGCCGAGCCGAGCGCTGCGACCTGAGCGGTGGTGAGTGCCGGCACCTGGGTGTTGGTGAGGGCGGCAAACTGTGCTGAGCCAAGGGCCGCGACCTGAGCGGTGGTGAGTGCCGGCACCTGGGTCGTGGTCAGTGCGGCGACCTGAGCGGTCTTCAGCGCGGCGATGGCTGCGGTGCTGAGGGCGGCGGCCTGAGCGGTGGTGAGGGCGGCGACGTCGGCCGTGCTGAGGGCTGTCACCTGCGCCGAGCCGAGGGCGGCGATGTCGGCGGTGGTCAGGACGGGCGTCTGGGTGGTGGTGAGGGCTGCGATCTGCGCCGTCGTCAGCGCCTTGGCCTGGGCGGTGGTCAGCGCGGCCACCTCGGCCGTCGTCAGCGCGCCGATCACGGTGGTCGTCAGCGCCGGGATCTGCGTCGTGGTCAGTGCTGCGACCTGAGCCGTGGTCAGGCTCTGGATGTCGGCGGTCGTCAGCCCCGCGATGGTAGCGGTCGAAAGCGAAGCGATCTGCGCCGTCGTCAGGTTGTTCAACGCCATCTGGGCTTTCCCATGTCCTGGAAATTCAAACGGCGAGGCTTCGCTGCGCCTGGCGCTAGTTGCACCGAGTTCGTTAACATTCCGTTAACTGCAACGACCGGGTCATGCCTGCTCAGGGCGCCCACCCATTCACCGTTTGTTCACGCAGAGGACTGACTATGTCCGCTGACCTCGGTCGGGCATCCTCATGCGTCGTCTCCTCAACTTGTCGCAGCGTCTACGGGCCGCACTGGACGTATCCCGGGCGCAGCTGATCGGCGGACGCCGGGAGGCGCGGCAGGGGCGGCATCTGCGCGCGGTCCGCCGGTTCACGCATGCGGCGCGGGCCGGCTCGGCCGCGGGCGCGCTGGAACTCGGCCGTGCCTATCTTCTCGGTCTCGGCGTCCCGTCCTGTCCCCCCGTGGCGACCCGGTGGCTCGCGCAGGCGGCGCTGGCCGGAGAGACCGAGGCGCAACTCCTGCTCGCCTCCCTCGCCCTGCAGGGCATCACCCAAGCCTCGGCAGAGCCGATCTTCGCGCCTCCGAACACCCGTCCGGGCCAGGAGGCCGAGTGCCGCTCCGCCCTGTATTGGGGGCAGATGGCGGCGGACGCCGGATGCGCCGAGGGCCAGGCGCTGCTCGGTTTCATCCTGACGTCGGGCGCACCCGCACTGCGTGATCCGGAACGGGGACACGAACTGTATCGCCAGGCGGCGCGGTCCGGCTGCCCTCACGGTCAGCTCGGCTGGTCGTTGGCGCTGCTGACGGCCGTTCCGGAGGCTGATCTCGGGGAGGCGCGGCGACTGCTCGAAGCGGCCGCACTGGCCGATCTGCCGACCGCACATTGCGTGCTCGGGATCTTGGCCGAGAGCGACATCGAGACCGCCGCGGATCTCTCCGTCGCGGCACGGCACTACCGCCGGGGTGCGGATCTGGGTCATGCTCCGTCGCAGCTTCGCTACGGGCTCGCGCTCTTGCGTGGACGAGGGGTTCCGGCGGATCGGTTCCAGGCCGAGACGTGGCTGCGCCGAGCGGCCCTGAACGACGAGCCGCAGGCAGCGGCGATCCTCGGTGGGCTCTATGCCCAGGTCGGCACGCTGCCGCCGAACTATGCCGAGGCGATGATCTGGTTCCGTCGTGCCGCCGAGGCGGGTCACGACGCTGCCGCACGGGCGCTGGCGCATCTGCTCCTGCACGGTCTCGGGACCAGCGCCGACCCGCAGGAAGCGCTGCGGCTGCTGCGGCAAGCCGCCGGGCGCGGCAACGTCGAGGCGCGTGCAGAACTCGCGGCGCTGGCGCTGGCCGGCGATGGTGCTGAGGCGGACAGGCTCGCCGCGGTGGCCTATCTGCGCGAACGTGCCGAGGTCGGCGACATGGCGGCGGCCTTCGATATCGGGATCTGCTGCGCCGAAGGCGTGGGCGTGCCGCGGGACGACGAGCAGGCGGTAGGCTGGTTCCGTCGCGCCGCGGAGGAGCTGACGATCGCGCAATACTGGTATGGGAGGATGCTGGCGGAAGGCCGCGGCGCGCCGCAGGATCTGTCCGCAGCCCGCGACCTGTTCCTGCGGGCCGCCGAGCAGGGCCTGCAGGACGCGGAAGTGGTGGCCGGAGAGATGCTGGCCAACGGCCGCGGCGGTCCCCCCGACATGCCGCGGGCGAGGCTGCTGTTCAACCGTGCCGCCGCCGCCGGTCACGCGGGAGCGCTCTATGCCCTCGGCATGCTGGCGCGGGGCGCCTGCGGCGAGCCGGAGGACCGCGTCGCCGCCGCGTGGTTCCTCGGTCGCGCCGCCGAGAGCGGCCACCCGGTGGCGCGACGGTTGCTCGCCGCACCGCTGTCCGCCCTCGCTTCAGGCTGAGACCGGTTCCCCGCGCGCGCCGGCCTCGGCCCGCAGGCGGATCAGTGACGCCTCGAACTGCGCGGTGAAGCCGGCGATGTCGCCGATGGTGTCGGCCCACCGCGCCTCGGTCACCGTGCTCCTGTAGGCTGCGTGCTGCAGAGGATCCCTCGCCAGGGCCGCCGCGAGGCTCACGTACGCCTCCAGGCTCAGGGCGACGCCGTGTTCGGCTCCGATCGCGTGCAGCAGCCGGCTCGCCATGCGCGAGGCGAACGCCTCACCCGCGCGCGTGACCACAGGCAGTCCCATGCGAAGCGCGTCGCTGGCTATGGTTCCGGCGTTGTACGGGAACGTGTCGAGAAACAGGTCGGCGAGCCTGAGCCGCGCGATATAGTCCGACGGATCGGTCCTGTCGGCGAAGATCAGCCGGTCGGGATCGATGCCAGAGGCCGCCGCGCGCCGTCGCAGGTTGCGGCAGGACCAGGCATTATCGGCGGTCAGCCAGAGGACGGCGTGCGGAGCCTGCCCGAGGATCAGCATCCAGGCGGCGAACATCTCCTCCGTGATCTTGTAGTGGTTGGAGAAGCAGCAGAACACGAAGCGATCCTCGGGCAACCCTGCCCTGGCGCGGGTGGTCGGTGCGCCGACCGCACGCCGGCTGTCGTTGGCCTGGTAGGTGCGGGCGACATAGAGCGGCTTCGGCTGGTAGGCGGATGCCAGCGCCGGCGGCACCACGAAGTCGTCGCAGAACAGGTAGTCCAGCTCGGGCAGCGGAACCGGCCCGATGAAGCCGAGATAGGTCGCCTGCACCGGCGCCGGGCGCCAGCGCAGGATCTGCAGTCGAGAGCCTGCGGTCAGCCCGTTCAGATCGACCAGGATGTCGATCTCGTCGGACCGGATCAGCCGCGCCGCCTCCTCGTCGGCGAGGCCGGGTATCGGGCGAAATCGGTCGAACGCGGCGACGACGCGGGCGCGGATCTCGCTGCCGTCCTCGGGGCTGGAGCAGTAGCCGAAGATCTCGAAGCGGGCGCGGTCGTGCCGCTCGAACAGCTCGGCGATCAGGTAGCTCATCGCGTGCCGGCAAAAATCCGACGACATGTAGCCCAGCCGGATGCGTTCGTGCCGGTAGCCCCGCTCCGGGCTGAGCCGCTGGGCGACGGGTGTCGTCTTGCGCCCGATCCAGCGCGCATTGACGCCGTTCTGCACGTCGACACGATCCGACAGCGCCAGCGCCGCCAATGGCCCGCAGCTCTCCAGCAGCGTCCGGCGCGACAGTCCCGCGGACTCGTCCAGCACCGGCCATTGGCACATCTTCTGCCGGATATGCACCCAGTGCTGGATCACGTCCGGCTGCTGCGGATCGGTCAGCAGGCTGGTGCGCAGGGCCTGCTCCGCCTCCTCCAGCCGCCCCACCTGCTCCAGCAGTCGTCCGCGATGGTTGATCAGCGCGACCCGGGCCGCATCGGGCTGCAGCGCCTGCGCCCAGCTCTGCAGTGCCGCCTCGCTCTGACCGGACTGCTCCAGCTGCAGGCCGAGGTTGATCGCGGCCTCCGCGAAATCGGGCTTCAGCGCGAGTGCCGTCCTGTAGGCGAGGATCGCATCCTGTGGCTGCTCGCCACGTGCCAGCTCGACGCCGAGGTTGAACCAGGCGGCATGGAGGTTGCGCACCCCGCCGCTGTGGACCGCGATCCAGTTGCGATACAGCCTGATCACGCCGGGATGGCCGCGATTGCTGCCGATCCGCTCGGCGGCCTCGACGATCTGCTCGAACGTCGTGTGGCGCAGCGCCTGCATCGCCGACGTGAGCTGGGCGGCTTCCGTGTCGGACGACCGGACGGCCGCATCTGCGTCACCGGGGCGGTTCATGGTCTGTCCTGCCTCCTGGCACCGGGCCGCCGGCATGGCAGCGGCCGGCAGCTCGACTATCCGCTGGACGAAACGATTTCGCAACGGACAGCCGGGCGCGGCTGCATCGGCGTGGGGGAACGAACCGCCGTGTCCGGCGTGGATGTCGTGCAACCAGGAGCACCGCCATGCCAGACACCGCCCCGGAGGTCGCCAAGACCACCGCCAACACGCCGGTATCCGACATCGATCCCGGCGGCACCCATCCAAAGCCCGCCGACAGCAAGCCGACCACCCAGCAGCAGGTGCAGAGCGGAGACCAGAACGTCAATCCGCCGCACGGCACCGACCGCTGACGAGGCGGTTCAGGAGGTCGGCGGGACGCTAGCGCGGAACATGGTCGCGGGCGCTGCTCCAGTGCTCGGCCAGCTCCAGGACCACCTTGCTGCCCACGAGGTAGGCGGAGTCGAGCGAGGCGCGGTAGGCGGAGAAGCCGGTCTCCTTGCCCTCCGAGGCGAGTAGCGCCGCCGCGGGCTCGCCGGGCGGCGGCATGTCGTAGTTGGTGGCGGGGCGCAGCACCAGCACCCGTGACAGGTCGATGCGTCCGGTGTGCGACAGGAAGGTGAGCGCCTGCATCATCCCGCCATCCTCTTCGGCGGTGGTGGCGAAGCGGCCCTCGCCGTGCGTCCAGTAGCGGGTCCAGTCCTCCGCCCACCGGTTCAGCCTCGCACCCACCCAGAAGATGCCGGACGACAGCGTGTCGCCTTCGAGCACGAAGGGCGGCCGCTGCGCCGCGGGCATGCTGGCGTAGCGCGCGCGCAGTGCCCGCAGCGACGGGCTGTCTGGTAGCCGCAGCGAGCGGGTCAGCCCGTAGGCCCAGTCCACCAGGCCGGCGTTCAGGGTGTAGACCGCCGTGCCCCACAGGCTGTCCGCGGCGGGAACCGGCTGCTCGTAGGGGGTGGTGCGCTGCAACGGCACGTAGCCGGTCGGCCAGTTCGGCGGGATCTCGCGGGCGTCGATCTCGTGCGCCTCGCGGGTGACGACGTGATGCGCCCAGGCTGCGGACGCCACCGATCCCGCCATCGGGTCGATGCCGGCGATCCCGGCCAGCACGAAATAGGCGTGGCTGAGGTCGAAGCGGGGATCGTAGCCGAGTGCGGTGATCGACGCGGCCATGCGCGCCGGACCTTCTCCGCTCACCAGGCCGAGCACGCCGCGCTGCGGATCGTAGCGCAACGCGCGGTAGCCCTGCGGGAACGTCAGCGACGTCGGCAGCGGCAGCCGCTCGACCCAATCCTGGAACTCGCCAGGCGCATCCCCGG
>CAXTOE010000193.1:0-912 GCA_964245685.1 uncultured Acetobacteraceae bacterium
ACCCAGCCGATATCCCCGCGCCCCGAGGATAGGGAAGAGGCGAGCAGGCCGGCGCCCACGCCCACGACGGCGCCGGTGGCGATGAAGTCGACCAGCGCCGGCGCGTAGGCGGGCTGCTCATCGACCGGCGCATCGGGCTGGCTCGGCACCCAGCACCAGCGCGGTCCGAGCTGCGCCCAGCGCCCGTAATGGAACGGGGCGAAACCCCACGGTTCGTTGTCGACCCAGGTCCAACCCCAGGGTGCGACGTACGACCAGCTGCCATCACGATACGGCACCCAGTCCGGCGCCACCTGAGGCGTCCAGACCTGGCCGTACTGCGGGTCGGCCTGCCAGGTGCCATACTGCGCCAGGTCCTCGGCGCCGGTCATGCCCTGCACCGCCGCCGGGGCGGTAGAGGGTGCACTGTTGCGCGCCAGCATCGCGGTCAGGAACGGATCGTAGGAGGGCAGCGGCTCGACGTCGCCCTGCACGTCCTGCGCGCCGGTCGCCACCGCCATCTGCCCCTGGCCGACGCGCAACGCCAGCGTACCTGCGGTCAGCTGGGCGGCGCCACGCACCACCACCACGCGGGTCGGCGTGGCGCTATCGCCGGCGAGCACCTCGTACTCGCCGGGGGTGGCGATCTGCACCGCGCCGCGCGGCGTGTTGATCGTGTAGGTCTCGCCCGGCTGCAGGTCGCGCAGGTCGAGGAACAGCGCGCCCTGCGGCTCGGCGGCGAGCAGGCTGCGATCATCCAACGTCGAGAGATCCAGCTCCGTGCTGTCGGCGAGGGTGATCAGGCTGTCGCCGACCTGGATATCGGCCTGCGCCTGCGGCTGGGTCCAGAGCGCGTCTCCCGAGCTGACCGGGAAGTTCAGCACCGCCGGCGTCCACTGGGTCGCACCGGCACCATGGGTCGATACCGTCCCT
>CAXTOE010000193.1:922-5751 GCA_964245685.1 uncultured Acetobacteraceae bacterium
CCGCGGACATGCCCACCCAGCTCGACATCAGCATGCTAGAGCCCGCCAGCAGCGCGCTCAGCCGGAACACCCTCGATCGCCTATCCATCGGCCGTCCCGCCCGCTCGTTCCTCGTCGCACTCTCCGGGCGGATTAGGTTGATAAGATGGCAGAAGCGCCGGTCGTGCCGGTCAGTGCGACTTGCCGCGTCCGGTCGCCTGCTGCAGCGCGTCGATGCGCTTCGATGCCTCCGCCTTGTTCAGCGACGGATCGAATTCCTCTCCCGCCTCGCTGCTCAGCGTCTTGAGGTAGGAGTGCTGCGCGCCGGTCATGCTCTCCTCGCCGGTCGCCCAGTCGTCGGGGTTCTTCTCGGTGTTCGACGGCAAAGCCTGCTCGTCCACCGGATCCTTGTCTTTGGTGCTCATGTCCGGTGAACGTGCCCGTTCCCGTTTAGTTCCATCAGGTTTCGAACCGGAACGCTACTCGTCCGGCGTCACAGCCTGCCGGGGATCCGGTGGCGGTAGCTCAGCGCCTCGGCGACATGCGGACGTCCGACCCGATCGCTGTCCGCGAGGTCGGCGACCGTGCGGGACACGCGCAGCATGCGGGTGAAGCCGCGTGCCGACAGGCGCAGCCGCTCCGAGGCCTTCTCCGCCAGGTCGCGGGCCTCGTCGGAGAGCCCGAGCTGATCGAGCCCCGCCTCGGCGTTGCACAGCCCGTCCTGCCTCGCGTGCTGGCGGGTACGGCAGGACGCGATCCGGGCGGAGACGGTACTGCTGCATTCGCCGGTGGGGGCGCGCGCGATCTCGCGTGCCGGCACCGGCTGCACCTGCACGCACAGGTCGATGCGGTCCAGCATCGGCCCGCTGATCTTGCTCATGTACTCCTCGCCGCATTTCGGCGCCCGACCGCATTCCCGGCTGGCGTCGCCGAGGTGGCCGCAGCGGCACGGGTTCATCGCCGCGACCAGCTGGAAGCGGGCCGGGTAGGTGACGTGGGCGGCGGCACGCGCCACCGTGGTGCGTCCGGTCTCGATCGGCGCGCGCAGCGCTTCCAAGGATTGCCGCGGCAGCTCCGGCATCTCGTCCAGGAACAGCACGCCGCGGTGGGCGAGGCTGACCTCTCCCGGTTTGGCGCGTGGACCGCCGCCGATGATCGCGGCCTGGCTCGCCGAATGATGCGGCTCTCGGAACGGCGGCCGCATCACCAGCTTGCCGTCGTGCAGCAGCCCCGCGACGCTATGGATGGCGCTCACTTCCAGGGCTTCCGCCGCCGAGAGGTCCGGGAGCAGGCCGGGCAGGCGGGCCGCGAGCATGGATTTTCCGGCACCCGGCGGGCCGATCAGCATCAGGCTGTGGCCGCCAGCGGCGCTGATCTCGATCGCGCGCTTGGCGGTCTCCATCCCCTTCACGTCGGCGAGATCCGGCGCGCGGCCGGGCTGCGCCAGGCCGGGCAGCTCCGGCGGCGTCAGCACCTGGGTGCCGCGGAAATGGTTGACCAGCGAGAGCAGGTCTGGCGCCGCCAGCACCTCGATCTCCCCGCCCCAGGCCGCCTCGCCGCCCTGCTGCGCCGCGCAGACCAGCCCGAGCGACAGCGCGCTGGCGCCGAGTGCCGCCGGCAGCACGCCGGTGACCGGGTTGATGCGGCCGTCGAGCGAGAGCGCGCCGATCGCGGCGTAGCCGGCGACCTCGTCGCGCGGCAGCACGTCCATCGCCGACAGCACACCGAGGGCGATCGCGAGATCGAAATGGCTGCCTTCCTTCTGCAGGTCGGCCGGTGCGAGATTGATCAGGATGCGCTTGGGCGGCAGCGCCAGGCTCATCGCTGTCAGCGCCGCGCGCACCCGCTCGCGCGCTTCCGCTACCGCCTTGTCCGCGAGCCCCACGATCAGGAACGCCGGCAGCCCGTTGGAGATCTGCACCTGGACCTCCACCGGCACGGCGTCGATCCCCGAGAAGGCGAAGCTGCGGACGCGGGCGATCGACATAGGCAGGCTCCGGGAGCCGTCATGGCCCGTCCGGAAGGGTGACCGTGTTTGCTTAAAGAAGGATTGACGGCGCGTCGGCCGGCGTCGGTTCTTTAATCTTGGACGCGTGCGCCCGGTGTCGTGTGCAGAGAAAGGCCGGGCTCTGCCCGGACCCGCCAAAGGCGTGGGCCTTTGGAAACCGGTTTATTAAATGGATTCTCAAGGCTCAGCCTTGAGCGGGTCCAGGGCAGCGCCCTGGCCTTGGCTAACGGCGCTGATACAGCAGCCGTGCCCGGATCGTACTGTCGAGCGAGCGGAGCGCCTCGAGGATCAGCGTCGCGTCCTCGCGCTCGGTATCGGCCTCGACCACGACGTAGCCGATCTCGGCGTCGGTCTCGAGATACTGGGCGGCGATGTTGATGCCGGCACTGGAGAAGATGTCGTTGATCTTGCCCAGCATGCCCGGGACGTTGTGATGCACGTGCATGAAGCGTGTGCCGCGCGGACGCGCCGGCAGCTGCACCTCGGGGAAGTTCACCGCACCCAGGGTAGCGCCGACGTCGCTGTAGGCGATAAGCTTGCGCGCCACCTCGACGCCGATGCGGTCCTGGGCTTCCGCCGTCGAGCCGCCGATGTGCGGGGTCAGGATCACGTTGTCGAGGCCCTGCAGCGGGGAGGTGAAGCGCTCGGCGTTGCTGCTCGGCTCGTCGGGGAACACGTCGATCGCGGCACCCAGAAGGTGGCCGGCGCGCAGCGCCTCGGCGAGGGTGGCGAGATCGACCACCTGGCCGCGCGCGTTGTTGAGCAGGAAGCTGCCCGGCTTCATCCGGGCGATCTGGGCGGCGCCGATCAGGTCGCGCGTGTCGGGCGTCTGCGGCACGTGCAGGCTGACGATGTCGCTCTGCGTCAGCAGCGCGTCCAGGGTGGCGGCGGCGCCGGCGTTGCCGTGTCCCAGCTTGTCGATCACGTCGTGATAGATGACGCGCATGCCGAGCGCCTCGGCGAGCACCGAGAGCTGGCTGCCGATGCTGCCGTAGCCGACGATGCCCAGCGTCTTGCCGCGCACCTCCCAGCTGTTGGCGCTCGACTTGTCCCAGACGCCGTCGTGGGCTGCGACCGATTTCGGAAAGATGCGGCGCATCAGCATGATGATCTCGCCGATCACCAGCTCGGCCACCGAACGTGTGTTGCTGTAGGGCGCGTTGAACACCGGGATGCCGCGCGCGCGCGCCTCGGTCAGCGCCACCTGGTTGGTGCCGATGCAGAAGCAGCCGACCGCGATCAGCTTGCGCGCGGCCTCGATCATCGCGGGCGTGAGCTGGGTGCGCGAGCGGATGCCGAGCACGTGCACGCCCTCGAGCGCCTCGCGCAGCGCCTCGCCCTCCAGGGCGCCGGGAAGCCGGGTGATGTTGGAGTAGCCCGACGCCACCAGCAGCCCGACGGCGCTCTCGTGCACGCCCTCCAGCAGCAGGATCCTGATCCGGTCCTTGGGCAGGGAGAGCTCGCTCGGCATCGATCGTTCCGTTCCTGCTGCCCGGTGGCATGGCTACGCCGCAGGGGTTAGCCGAGTGCGGATCAGCTTTCCAGCATGTCGGCGGGTATGGCTGCCATCCCTCAGGCGGGATCGGCCGGCACGCCTGTGTCCGCGAGTGCTGCGAGCGCGGGCGCCAGCAGCGTCGGATCGCCGACCGCGAGCACGGTGCCATCGCCGTCCTGGCGCAGCGGTCGTCCCTGCCAGTCGGTGACGCGGCCGCCGGCGCCCTCGACCACCGGGACCAGCGCCGCCCAGTCCCACGGCTTCATGCCGCACTCGGCGATGACGTCGAGCTGGCCCAGCGCCAGCAGTCCGTAGGCGTAGCAGTCCCCACCCCAGGAGGCGCGACGCACCGACGACCGCAGGCCGCGCCAGCGCGCCCGGAACGGCGGCTCCAGCATCTCCGGCGAGGTGCAGGACAGCTCGGCGTGGGCGAGGTCCGCACAGGCGCGGGTGCGCGCGGTGCCGGGCAGGATCGCCGAGAGGAACTGCGTCGGCCGGCCGGCGCGCCCGATCCAGCGCTCGCCGGTGATCGGCTGGTCGATCACACCGAGCCTCGGTTCCCCGTCCTGCAGCAGCGCCACCAGCACGCCGAAGCTCGGCCGGCCGGTGATGAAGGCGCGCGTGCCGTCCAGCGGATCGAGCACCCAGCGCCAGGGCGACTGCGGCCGCTCCAGCCCGAACTCCTCGCCGAGGATGCCGTGCTCCGGCAGGCGTTCGGAGAGCACCGCGCGCATCGCCCGCTCGGCGCTGCGGTCGGCGACGGTGACCGGGCTGTCGTCGGCCTTGTCGGCGGCATCCAGCGGCATCCGGAAGAACGGACGGATGACGCACCCGGCCACGTCCGCCGCCGCGATGGCCGCCGCCATCCAGTCGTCCGGCAGATGGAAGTTCGGCGGCGACGCGTCTATTTGCCGGCCGCCTTCTGGTTGCTGGCCGCCTTCTGTCCGGCCGCATCCGCGCCGCCGGGCCCGCTGCCGGGAAGCGGGGCCGGGTTCGGCGCCAGGCTGCGCAGGTAGGCGACCACGGCGGCGCGCTGCTTCTCGCTTGGGATGCCGGCGAAGCTCATCTTGGTGCCCGGCGCGTAGCCCTTGGGATCGACCAACCAGGCGTTGAGGTTGTCGTAGGTCCATGCAGCGTGCTTCGCCTTCAATGCCGCCGAGTAGCTGTAGCTCCCGCTCATCGCGATCGCCTTGTTGACGGTGCCGTACAGGTTCGGCCCGACCATGTTGGAGCCGCCCTGGTCGAAGCTGTGGCAGGCGCCGCAGTAGCGCTGCGAGGCCTGCTGGCCGACGCCCACGTCCGCGGTCCGCACCAGGTCGACGAAGGTCGGTCCGGCGGCCGCCGCCG
>CAXTOE010000194.1:0-5723 GCA_964245685.1 uncultured Acetobacteraceae bacterium
CGTCCAGGGCCTGATCGAGGTCATCGCGAATGTCGTCGATATGCTCGATGCCGATGCTGAGGCGCACGGTATCGGGGGTGACGCCGGCCTCGCGACATTGTTCGACGGTCAGTTGCCGATGCGTCGTCGAGGCCGGATGGGTCGCGAGCGACTTGGCATCCCCGAGATTGACCAGGCGCCTGAACAGGCGGAGCGCATCGAGGAAATCACGGCCACCCTCGAAGCCGCCGCGCACGCCGAAGGTGAGCAGGGACGGGCACCGACCATCGAGATAGCGGCGGACCATGGCGTGCTGCGGGTTGTCGGCGTGGCCGCCGTAATTCACCCATGCCACCCTCGGATCGCTACGCAGGTAATCCGCGACCAGCCGGGCATTGGCGACATGACGCTCGATCCGCAGCGGCAGCGTCTCGATCCCCTGCAGGATCAGGAATGCGTTCAGTGGCGACAGCGTCGCGCCGGTATTGCGTAGGCACACGGTGCGGCACCGCGCGACGTAGGCGGACGCCCCGAACTGCTCGGTATAGACGACGTCGTGGTAGGAGGGCTCCGGGCGCGAGAACATCGCGAAGCGGTCGGCATGACGCGCCCAGGGAAATCGTCCGGCATCGACGATGATCCCGCCGAGCGAGGTGCCGTGGCCGCCCAGGAACTTGGTCAGCGAGTGCAGCACCACGTCGGCGCCGTGCTCGATCGGACGCAGCAGCATGGGCGTCGCCACCGTGTTGTCCACGATCAGCGGCACGCCGTGACGGTGCGCGACCTCGGCCAGCGCCGCCAGGTCGGCGACGTGGCCCGCGGGGTTGCTGACGCTCTCGCAATAGACGGCTCGGGTGTTGCGATCGATCA
Organism: uncultured Acetobacteraceae bacterium; assembly: GCA_964245685.1. Classification (GTDB taxonomy): domain Bacteria; phylum Pseudomonadota; class Alphaproteobacteria; order Acetobacterales; family Acetobacteraceae; genus Lichenicoccus. The sequence goes on from CAXTOE010000194.1 coordinate 850, forward strand.
GCCGTTCCACCTGGGTCGGATCGCCACTCTCGGCGAAGCGTGCCTCGACGCCCTGCGCTCGGAACACGTGGGCGAACAAGGTCAGGGTCGCGCCGTAGAGATACGGCAGCGAGACGAAGTTGCTGCCGGCTTCGATCAGGTTCATCAGGGCGTAATGGACCGCGGCCGCCCCCGCGCTGACGCTGAGGGCTTCGACACCGCCTTCGAGAGCCGCGACCCGATGCTCCAGCACCGCGTTGGTCGGGTTGCCGATGCGCGTGTAGATGTTGCCCGGCTCCTCGAGGTTGAACAGCGCCGCGCCGTGATCGGCGCTGTCGAACTCGAAGCCTACGGTCTGGTAGATCGGCACCGCGCAGGCATGCGTGGCCGGGTCGCCGTCATAGCCGGCATGGATCGAGAGCGTCTCAGGCTTCATCTCGCGTGAGTTCCATCGTTCCGGAGTGCCGCCTCGACGATCTCGCTCGATACGGCTTCAGGACGACGATGCCGCGATCGATAATGCCGGGATCTGGCGCATCGTGTGCTCCACGCTAGGCTGCGACGAGAGGCAGATCCGCCGGCGCTTCCACGGCGGCGAGCGGAAGCTGCTCGGCGATCGCGCTCCAGAACGCGCACCTCGCCTGGAGCGATTGCAAGGCGGACTGCGTCGCTTCTTCCCAGCGCGTCCCGTCGTCACCGCAGAGTCGACGCAGCATCGCGACCGCCTTCGGACCGTGATCGTCTCCATCGAGCTCGATGTGTCTCTCGAGATACCGCACGAACAGGTCGACGTGCTCACCGTCCTGGCGCACCATGCGCACCAGGTTCTCGAAGATCAGCGCGATCGAGTCCTCGCGTCCGTAGGTGAACGATGCGGCGATGACGTGCGGCTTGCCGCTGGCGAGCAGCGCGAACGTGGTCCCTACGAAGGCTCGCGCCGGTGCCGGCGCGCCACAGAGCACGAGTGCCTGATCGAGTGGCACGTCCTGCTCGATCAGGCGGACGAGGTGCCGGATCGGACCGGTATCGGCTCCGACCTGCTCCATCGCGCTGAGGTAGAGCTCGAAATGGCCGATGGTGACGCCGTCGAATGAGTCGCTCTCTTCTTCAAGCACCAGCTCGTTGATCAGCCTACGCGTCAGCGGATCGCCGACCGGGCGCCAGGGAAGCTCGACGCTGGTCAGCGACCTCTGCAACCCTTTCAGAAGTGACATGAAGTCCCAGACCGCGAAGACGTGATGTTCCATGAACGAGCGCAGGGCCGGGCGAGAGACGATGCGGGCGTAAAGCGGATGCCGGGCAAGGAAAACGCGAAGCTGTTCAAGTTGCTGCGAAAGTTTGGAGCTCTCGTCTTGTTGCATCATGCTGGTCCTGAAGCGATCTGCTTAAACGACATACTAATACCGCGTCTAAAGACTGAGCTTTTTTCTAAGTTTTTAGACTCGTTACGTAAGACCTACTCCAGGAGCGGAATTCGCCGCAATGACGCCGAAGAATTTTGTCCTATCACAATTTCGTGGTTATTGCGCCCTTGGTCTTGCGTCGCTCTACGATGGCCACCTGGGCGAACAGCGCCCGATCAGGCCTGGCGGTCGTGGGAGGGCCTGCACCGAAGCCGGTGTCGGCCGGCACGACAGCGGGCCGCTCGTCGGCCACGAGAGCGCCCGCCTGTGGCGCATCGCCTGCTCATCCCCGATCAGGCGCCCCCGGGGCGAGCCAGTACCCACGATCCAACGTACGCCCTCAACGACGGCACCGTCTCATCTCTCTTCGTTGCCGACTGGGTCAGGCGAAGCTCTCGACAGCAGCCAGCGAGAACGCAAACGATGCAGCGATCGACGTCCGCGGCGTCGGTGTCCAGACCACCAGTGGCCATCTTCAGGGTGATCTGTTGTTCTCGCCCTCCGGCTACCAGGGCGTCGGTATCAGCCGGGGCGGAGGCAGGACGCCACCAGTGCTTCGAACGCAGAGTCCGGTCGCAGGGGATCCGCCGCGGGAAGACCCGTCGCGGCTGAGGCTTCCCGGAGCACCCGCTGCGGTTCGACGTCGTCCAGACGCGACGTGTTGAGGCTGATGCCGGCACAGCGGATCGAGGGATTGGTGAGGCGTCCCAGACGCAGCGTCAGATCGATCGTCTCCTCGAGGCTCGGCATGGGATAGTTCCGAAGGCCGCTGACGGTCGTGCGACCGGGCCGATGGCAGACGACGAACAGGTCGGGTTGGCTGCCGTGCAGCAGGCCCAGCGAGACGGCGGCAAATGCCGGATGGAACAGCGATCCCTGGCCCTCGATGATGTCCTAATGATCCGGAGCGGCATCCGGGCTGAGCAACTCCGCTGCACCGGCCTCGAAGTCCGCCACCACGGCATCCATCGGAATGCCTCGACCGGCGATCATGATCCCGGTCTGGCCGGTGGCGCGGAACGCGGCGTCCAGTCCGCGTGCCGCGAGTGCCTGCGACAAGGCCAGCGCGGTGTACTTCTTGCCGATGGCGCAGTCGGTGCCCACCGTCAGCAGCCGGCGGCCGGTTCGCCTGCGTCCCGTGGCGATGGCGATACCGACCGGAGGAACCCGCACGTCGATCAGCCGGCGACCATGCAGGGCCGCCGCCTCCCGCAGCGCCGGCATCTCGCGCAGCGGGCTGTGCATTCCGCTGATGATGTCGAGGCCGCTCGCGAGCGCGTCGAGCAGCGCGTCCACCCAAGTCGGCAGGATCACGCCGCCATAGTTGGCCACGCCGATCACGAGCGATCGCGCTCCTTTCGCATGAGCCTCCGCAGGCGAGAGCGCAGCCAGGCCGGTGCTCACGGTGCACTCCGGCAATGCGAACTCACCGACACACAATGCCGAGGCCCAGTCGCGCAGACCGAACGCGGTCTTGGCGTATTCCGACTCCCGAACATCACCCAGGAACAACAGATAGGGCCGCGGCAGGTCAAGCATCGTCGCGGCATCCGGCCGATCAGCCGTCATGACGGGCGAGCCGGTTCATCATGATCAGCCTTCGGCGCTAGAACTTGACACGGCCCACCACACCGATCGTGCGCGGCTGAATGATGGCCGCCTGCCCGGTCTGCCCGGCGCCCCCGCTGTTGGTGTAGTAGGTGAGGCCGCGCTCGTCGCTGATGTTGATGACGAAGGCTTCCAGGCCGTAGCGCTTGTTCTCGAGTCCGGCGCGGATCGCGCCGGTGTTGTAGCTGGGCAGCAGGACGTGCGAGTCCGTGACCGTCGGCGTCGGCGAGAAGTCGGTGTAACGCTCGCCGGTGAAGCTCCAGGTGCCCGACACGTAGGCACTGAAGTCGCGGAACGTCTTCCACCTGTATTCCGCGGTGACGCTGGCGCTGATGTTCGGCACGTAGGGCAGGAAGTCGCCTTCCGCACCGCCGAGACCGGGCGCGTCCGCCGTCAGGCGGGTGTCGGTGTAGTCGCCGACGGCGCTCAGGGTCAGGCCGTGCAGCGGCACCCACTCGATGCTCCACTCCACGCCCTTGCTGACCGCGCTGCCCGCGTTGCCGTTCAGGGCGAAGGGACCGGCCGAGGTGTTCAGGATCGACAGCACCTGCACGTTGCGCCAGTCGATGTAGTAGCCGGTGACGTCGACGGCGACCGACTTGTGGAACAGGTCCTGCCGCACCCCGACCTCGTAGTTGACCGTCTTGTCCGGACCGTAGGACGGGATGTTGGTGATGCCCGCGACGGAGACGTTGGGGCCGCCGGGACGATAGCCGGTCGCGATCCGGCCGTAGATCAGGGTATCGTCGCTCACGCGCCAGCGCGGTGCGACCGAGTACAGCGCGTCGTGATCGTTCGAGGTGAGCGGGCTGGCGGTGCTGCCGGTGCCGTACAGGACGCAGCAGAACTGGCTGGTCTGCGAGTGCTGCGACGTGCCCTCGAAGCGTCCGCCCAGCGCCACGTCGAACGTCGGCAGAAGGTGGTAGTCCAGCTGGCCGAACACCGCCCATTCCGATAGCTGGCTGAACAGGGTCAGGCCGCCGGTCGCGGGTGAGAGGACCGTGCCGGGCTGGGATGCGCTGCGCGCGTCCAGGAACTGCAGCAGCGACGAGGTCTCGTGCGTGTAGAAGGCGCCGCCGAGCCAGTCGAGAGGCCGGCCGAACACGGTCAGCCCCGGCTGCGACGACAGCCTCACCTCCTGGTTGAACTTGTCGGTGTCGGAGTTCTGCCGTTCGTCGATGACGGCGGGACCGCCGTAGAAGCTTTCACCCAGGTAGGCGCCGTACGGGGTGCCGGCCGCGAGGTTCGTGTTGGTCGCGTCGGAGACGTTCGTGAACTTGTTGTAGGCGAAGCTGGTGATGGAGGTCAGGGTGGCCCAGTGCAGATCGTAGTCGATGTTGGCGTAGTAGACGGCGGACTCGTTCTGGCTCGTGTTCGGCAGCACCGTCGCGTTGCGCAGCCCGTCGAGGATGTCGAGCTGGTTCGCCGGAGGCGCGGTCGGCGTCAGCGCCGCGCCCACCACCTGGACCAGGTCGGAATTGTCGCTGATCAGCGTCTGGCGCTCGGCGGTGAGCCGCACCGTCAGGTCCGGGATCGGCTGGACCAGCAGTGACGCCCGCCAGCCATATTGCTGTGCGGTGTTGGTGTCGCTCTTCCCGTCGTCGGGATTATCCACGTAGCCGGGAGTCCACTCGTTCCAGGCGCTCACCCGGACGGCCGCCTTGCCGTCCCAGAACGGGACGTTGAGGAAGCCTTTGGTCGAGCCGCCGATGCCGCCTGCGGTCGAGCCGTCGATGCCGGTTTCCAGCGCCCCGGAAAATCGGGTCATATCCGGAACGTTGGTCACGTACTTGACGAGGCCGCCTTCGGCCGTCGCGCCGTACAGCGTGCTCTGCGGCCCGCGCAGCACCTCGATCCTCTGCAGGTCATAGGTGTCGAGGTTGG
>CAXTOE010000195.1:0-328 GCA_964245685.1 uncultured Acetobacteraceae bacterium
CGGTTGTAGTCCCAGGAATTGTCCATGAAGGTGATGCCGCGCTCGATCGCCTCGTGGCAGAGCCGGATCGATTGCGCCTGGGCGATGGCCGGCTTGGCGAAGTGCGAGCCGCCGAAGCCGATCGCCGAGACGCGCTCGCCGGTGCGCCCTAGCGTGCGGTAGAGCATGTCGCCGCGACGCTCGCCCGGGTCGGTCAGCCTCGGCAGCGGCGGCGATCCCGGCTCGTCGGCCGCCGACGCGGTGCCGCGCACCAGCGTGCCGGCGAGCCCGCCGGCGCCCCCGCTCTTGCACAGGCTGCGTCGTTCCATCTCGGATCTCCTGCTAACGT
>CAXTOE010000195.1:338-2294 GCA_964245685.1 uncultured Acetobacteraceae bacterium
AAACCTCGGTGCTACCGGGGCGTTGGCCCCAGCGCCTTAGATCGGGCGATGCGGGAAGGTTCCGGCTCCATGCGGCATGTCCATCTCGACCCGCTCGGCGGCGCCGCCGGCGACATGTTCGTCGCCGCGATGCTGGCCTGCTTCCCCGAGCACCGCGACGAGGCGATCGAGGCGGCGCGGCGCCTCGCCGGCGTCGACTGCCGGCTCATCGATCACGATGACGGCACGCTGACCGGATCGCGCTTCGAGGTCGACGCGCCGGCCGCACACCCGCATCACGGGCACCGGTCCGCGCACGGGCACGTGCACTGGCGCGAGCTGCGCGCGCGCATCGCGGCCTCGGACCTGCCGCCGCCGGTGCGCGAGCAGGCGATCGGCATCTTCACGGTGCTGGCCGCGGCGGAAGCCCGCGTGCACGGCGTGCCGCCGGACGCGGTGACGTTCCACGAGGTCGGTGCCGCGGATTCGGTCGCCGACATCGTCGCGGCAGGGTGGTTGATCGCCGCCGCCGGTGCCGCGAGCTGGAGCGTCGCCTCGCTGCCGATCGGCTCCGGCCAGGTGCGCACCGCGCATGGGCCGATGCCGGTGCCGGCGCCGGCCACCGCGCTGCTTCTGGAAGGAGCGGCGATGCACGATGACGGGGTGCCGGGCGAGCGGGTGACGCCGACCGGCGCCGCCATCCTGCGTCACCTCGGCTGCTTCGGTGCCCCTCGACCGCCCGGCGTGCTGCGCCGCTCCGGCTTCGGTTTCGGCACGCGACGCCTGCCGGGCATGAGCAACTGCCTGCGCGCGCTGGTGTTCGATGTAGAGGCGCCTGTCTCCACGGCGCAGCATCGGGAACTCGCGGTGATCAGCTTCGAGGTCGATGACCAGTCGGGCGAGGAGCTCGGCGCCGGGCTAGAGCGGATACGCGCCGCCGCGGGGGTGCACGACGTGATACAGATCGCGGCGATCGGCAAGAAGGGACGTCTCGCCGCCCACGTCCAGGTGCTGGCGCGGCCGGACGCGCTCGACGCTGTGGTCGGCCTGTGCTTCGACGAGACCACGACGATCGGCCTGCGCACGCACCTGGTGCAGGGGCGGGCGCTGGCGCGGCGGCTGGTCGAGGTGCCGGTTGACGGCCGGAAGATGCGCGTCAAGCTGGTCGAGCGCCCCGGCGGCGTCACCGGCAAGGCGGAGTCCGACGACGTGCTCGCAGTGGCGGAACAGGCGTCGCGCAGGCGGATGCGACGTGAGGCCGAGGCGATCGCCGAGACGGGGATCGACGCGGCGGGACAGGGGGCACGCGAATGAACTTGGCGGATGCGCTGCAGCGGCTCGATGCCGAGCTCGCAGGGATCGACGCGGCGGCGATCGCGGTCAGCGGCGGCATCGACAGCCTGACCCTCGCCACCGCGGCGCACCGGCTGCTCGGCCCGCGCGTGACCATGCATCACGCGACCTCGCCGGCGGTTCCCGGCGAGGCGACGGCGCGCACCCGCGATCTGGCGGATCGCCAGGGCTGGTCACTCGACGTGTTCGATGCCGGCGAGTTCGAGGATCCGCGCTACCGCGACAACCCGGTGGACCGCTGCTTCTTCTGCAAGACCAGCCTGTACGGCGCGGTCGCTGCACGCACCGACCGAACCATCCTGTCCGGCACCAACCTCGACGATCTCGGCGAATATCGCCCGGGGCTGGACGCGGCGCGACGATACGCGGTGCGTCATCCCTTCGTGCAGGCGCGAATCGACAAGCGCACGGTGCGCGCGCTGGCAGCACGGCTCGGCCTCGGCGCGCTGTCCGAGCTGCCCTCGGCCCCCTGCCTGTCGAGCCGGATCGAGACCGGCATACGAATCGAGCCGGCGATTCTCGCGATGGTGCACGAGGCGGAGCGGCACGTCAGCGCGCTGCTCTCGCCGCGCACCGTGCGTTGCCGCGTGCGCGCCGGCGGCATCGTCGTCGAGCTCGACCAGG
>CAXTOE010000195.1:2304-2893 GCA_964245685.1 uncultured Acetobacteraceae bacterium
GCGCTGGAGGCGCTGGATCGCGAGGCCACCGAACGGCTCGGCGACGAGCTCGCGGCACTGGGCCGCGCTGCCGGCCTGGGAGGGCCGGTGGATTTCGCGCCGTATCGCAACGGCAGCGCCTTCATCCGCCGGCTGCCATGAGCGAGGGCGGGCCCGAGTTCGTCTTGGACGAGGTGCGGGCGCAGCGCATCGGCTTCGGCGAGGCGGTGTTCTGCGCCGGCAAGACCGCCTCGCAGATCGCGGCGATCCTCGAGCGCGCGCAGGCGCCGCTGCTGCTGACCCGGCTCGATCCCGAACGCTTCGCGGCCCTGCCGGCGCCGGCGCGCGACGGCCTCGACTACGATCCGCTCTCCGGCACCGCGTTCTCCGGCGCGCCCGAGCCGGTGCGTGCTCCGGCGCGTGTCGCGATCGTCACCGCCGGCACGTCCGACCTCGCGGTCGCTCGCGAGGCGGCCAGGACGCTTCGCTTCAACGGCCACGATGCGATGCTGGTCGCCGATGTCGGCGTGGCCGGGCTGTGGCGCCTGATGCGGCGGCTCGACGAGCTGCGCCGCATGCCGGTGCTGATCGTGGCGGCCGGCATGGACGC
>CAXTOE010000195.1:2903-4993 GCA_964245685.1 uncultured Acetobacteraceae bacterium
GTCGGCTACGGCGTCGCGACCGGCGGCCACGCCGCCCTGACCGCCATCCTCGCAAGCTGAGCGCCGGGGCTCGTCACCGTCAACATCGACAACGGCTACGGCGCCGCCTGTGCCGCGATGCGCGTGCTCGGCGTCCCGCCCCTGGCCGCGACGCCCCCGGCCGCGACATCCGGCTGAACCCGTCCCGCAGGAGAACCGCTATGGAACGACGCAGCTTTATCAAGGCCACGGCCGCCGGCGTCGCCGCCGCTGCGGTGGCGCCCGCCGCCTACGCCCAGATCGAGACCAGCCAGGGTGGTGCGATACGCGCCGCCGGTCCGGTGACCTCGCAGATCGCCGAGCACCCGGACATGAAGTATCGCCCGCTCGGGCGCACCGGCGAGAGGGTCTCTCTGGTCGGGCTCGGCGGCTTCCACCTCGCCAAGCCGGGCGGCATGAACAACGCCGAGGCGATCCGCGTGGTGCACGCCGCGATCGAGTCCGGGATCAATTTCTGCGACAACTGCTGGGACTACAACAGCGGCGAGAGCGAGGTCCGGCTCGGTCGGGCGCTGGCGCGCGGCTGGCGGTCGCGCACCTTCCTGATGACCAAGATCGACGGCCGCTCCGCCAAGGCGGCGATGCGCCAGATCGAGGAGTCGCTGACCCGCCTGCAGACCGATCACGTCGACCTGCTGCAGTTCCACGAGATCATCCGAATGGACGATCCCGAGCGGGTGTTCGCCGCCGGCGGCGCGCTGGAGGCGGTGCTGAAGGCGCGCGAGCAGGGCAAGCTGCGCTATATCGGCTTCACCGGCCACAAGAGCCCGGCGATCCACAAGCACATGTTCGACGTCGCCGACCGGCACGGCTTCCATTTTGACACCGTGCAGATGCCGCTCAACGTCATGGACGCGCATTTCGACAGCTTCGAGCACGGGGTGCTGCCGGTGGCGGTCGCGCACGGCACAGCGGTGATGGGCATGAAGGCGTTCGGCGACCCGTTCATCGTGGACACCAAGGTGGTGTCGCCGATCGAGATGCTGCAGTACCCGATGAGCCTGCCGGTGGCGCTGCAGATCACCGGCATCGACAGCCTCCAGATCCTGCAGCAGGCGCTGCAGGCGGTGCGCAGCTTCGTGCCGCTCACCCCCGAGCAGCGCGCCTCGATCCTGCAACGCACCGCCGCGCTGGCGCAGGACGGGCACACCGAGAAGTACAAGATCTCCAACCACTTCGACGGGACGGTGCACAACCCGCAATGGCTCGGCTAGCCGGGCCGAAGTGGGCGCGTGACCGGCGCTTACATTTCTTAAACGAGGACTAGTAGCCGGGGCGGCGGGGCCACCCCATCTGTGCTGCCGGCTGCCCGTCCCGCGGCAGCGTTATGCATGAGCTCGGACATGGCACGCATCCGCACCCTTCTCAGCCTGACCCCACTTCCGTTTCTGTTTACCTTGGGCGCCTGCGCGGTCGCGCCGCCGACCCCGAGCTTCGTGGCGCTTCCCTCCGACGGCAAGACCTTCGACCGCTTTCTCAGCGAGGACAATTTCTGCCGGCAGTCCGCCCTGAGCCGCAGCGGCTATAACGGCGGTAATGCCCCGCACTCCGCGGTCGGCGGTGCGGCGATCGGCACCATCGTCGGCGCCGGCGCCGGCGCGTTGCTCGGCGCGGCCGCCGGCAATCCCGGCATCGGCGCCGCCGCCGGTGCCGGCACCGGCCTGCTGGCGGGCACGGCCATCGGCGCCGACAACGGCGAGGTGTCCGACGCGGTGGTGCAGCACAACTACGACGGCACCTACGCCGCCTGCATGGCCTCCTACGGCAACAAGCTGCCGCAGCCGGGACAGATCAGCACCGCCTATCCGGTTAGCTACGGCTACCCGGCCTACGCATACGGCTACGGCTACCCGTACGGCTTCGGGCCGGGCTACGGCTTCGGCGGCTTCGGCTGGGACGGCTTCTACGGCGCCGGCTTCTTCGGCCCGAGCTTCTATTTCGGACGTGGCTATTACGGCCGCGGCTTCTACGGTCACGGCTATTACGGCGGCGGCTTCCACGGGCGCCGCTGAGACGCAGAAAGACAAGGCAAGGGGCTTTGCCCCTTGACC
>CAXTOE010000195.1:5003-5708 GCA_964245685.1 uncultured Acetobacteraceae bacterium
GACCCCATCGAAGGCGAAGCCTTCGAGATCCGGTAATCCAGGAATCGGGGTCTGGGGCCGCCGGCCCCAGCGGGTCAAGGGCGGAGCCCTTGCCTACTCCCCCTCAACAGCCTGCGAGCCCTCGTCCCGATCAAACGCCTCCAGCGCGCGGGCAAAGAAATCGTCGCCGCCGAAGTTGCCCGACTTCAGCGCCAGCGTGACGCCCGGCGGATCGCCGCCGACCGCGTGCAGCACCGGCACGCCAGGCGCGATCGCGGTGCCGATCAGGAAGGCCTGCAGGCCCAGCCGGTCGACCACCGCGCCGGAAGTTTCTCCGCCGGCGACCACCAGCCTCCTGGCGCCGGCGGCGACCAGCGCCCGTGCCAGCCCGGCGATCGTCTGCTCGACCGCCTCGCCGACCGCGGCCACGCCGTGGCGCTCCTGCAGCGCCCGCACCGCCTCCGGCGTGGCACTGCTGGCGATCAGCATCGGTCCCGAGCCGAGCCGCTCCATCGCCCATGCTTCGGCGCCGGCCGCTTCCTCGTCCCCCGCCAGCAATGCCTCGACGTCGAGATGCCGGCACGGCATGGAACGCGCGGCGGCCGCGATCTGCCGCAGCGTCGCGGCCGAGCAGCTGCCGGCCAGGATCACGCTGCCGCCGCCGGTTCCAGCCGATGGCAGCGGCAGCGACGCCGCCGCGGCGCGCGCTCTCCCGCGCGTCACCAG
>CAXTOE010000196.1:0-1501 GCA_964245685.1 uncultured Acetobacteraceae bacterium
GTGTTCCGGGTGCTGTATTCCGGCGGCACCTACCTGGGCGGGTTCTGACCCATGCGCGCCGCCTGGGTCCTCCCGGCGCTGCTGCTCGCGTCCCCCGCATGGGCGCAGTCGCCCTACGCGGTGGCGCCCTACAACACGCCGGGCATCTCGAACCTGCCGACGCAGTCGGCGAGCCTCACCGCGTCACAAGCTGCGTCAAGCGTGCTGGCCGCGCCGGCCGGCGGTTCCGGCGCGCCTTCATTCCGGCTGCTGACCCCGGCCGACATCTCCGGCCTGACGGCCAGCGTGAATACCATCCTGGCGTCGCCGCCGGCGATCGGCAGCACGACCGCGGCGGCAGGTGCCTTCTCCTCTCTCGTTGCGGGCAGCATCTATTCCGGTAAGGCAACGCGCCTAAACGACGTCAACGTGCCGGTGCAGATCGACAGCCAGACCGTCGGGCAGGCCTTCTTCGGGGCAGACAAGAACGGCGGTTACGGTCTGCTGATGGGGTATGTCGGCAACGCCGGTCAGATCCGCCAAGTGACCACTGATCCCCTGCAGATCCTAGTCAGCAGCACGGCCGTCGCCGCGCAATTCAACAGCAATCTGTCCACTACCTTCTACGGTCCGGTCAGCCTCGCTGCCGGCGCGATCGATACTTCCGTGGCAGCCACGACCACCCTTGCCAGCGGCAACACCGTCACGCCAGCGACCAATCAGGGCGGCACCATTCTCTACTGCTCAGGGATGCTCGCGACGCTGACCGTCAACCTGCCGGCGACGCCGGTGGCCGGTCAGGTGTTCCATATCGCCTCCTACTGCACGGTGACGGCGCTGAGCCTCGGCATACAGGCGGGCCAGTACACCAGCGGATCGCCTGGCTCGATCTCGCCGACCGCGCCGCTCGCCTTCATCTACGACGCGCCGCACACGACTTGGGTCGCGTGGCGGTGACGTGTCGGGCATGAGCGACGCGCGCGCAGGATCGGAGCGTCGGCTGGGATCGGGGCCGGCCTGGGCGGTGGTGGCCTCCCTGGCCACGGCGCTGGCCGTGGTGCTGGTGCTGCTCGGCGTGGTGCTGGACGTCGGCGAGCGCATGAGCGACGCCAAGCACGTGGCAGACGGGCTCGACAAGCTCTCCGCCTCGGTGGCGCAGGCGCGCTCGGACGACGCGCGGGCCGAGAACGACTGGCGCGCCGGCGAGGACCACAAGCTCGCCGACCTGTCCGACAAGATGGACGCGCTGCGGCACGAGTTCGACGTCAGCTCGGCGCGCCTCGCCTATGACCGGGCGCAGCGGCGATGAGGCGCCTGGCCGGGCTTCTGCTGCTCGCGGGATGCTCCGCCCCGCCGCGACCCGCGCCGCCGGTGGTGGTCACCAAGGTGGTCACCGTCGAGGTGCCCGCGCCGGCGGTGGTGTTGGCTGCGGGCTTGCTGGAGCCGCCGCACCCGGCGAGAACCATCGTCAGCGCGAGGGCCGCGGCAGCTACACCGGTGACCGTGGCGCGGGATCGGGAGG
>CAXTOE010000196.1:1511-4883 GCA_964245685.1 uncultured Acetobacteraceae bacterium
ACCGTTCCGGTGGCCGCCCCTCGCGTCGAGGCGGTGCTGCGCGACAGCGCCAAGTCGGAGGCCGCGGCGGACAGCTACGTCCACGGCCCGGGCCCGAAGGCGCCGATCATCGACACGCTGACCGCGCTGACCACCCGGCTGCGCCTGGCGGTGCGCGCCATGAAGGCGAGCCGGCTGCATGGCCACTACGGCGCGGCTCAGGTGCGCGCGGCCCGCGCCGCGGCCGACGCGCTGGCGGCCTTTCTGGCCAACAAGGGGGAGTGACGGATGGGGATCGACATCACCCAGCTCAAGCAGCTCGTCGTGGTGCCGACGCTGGCCGCGCTCGAGCTGACCGGCGCCGCCGCGGTCAACCTGGTCACCGGCACCGCGCTGGCGGAGAGCGGCGCGGAGTTCCTGCACCAGACCGACGGCACCGCCCTCGGCCTGTGGCAGGTGGAGGAGGCGACGGAGGCGGATTGCTGGGCGAACTTCATCGACGGCGACCCGCAGCTGGCGTCGCGGGTGCGCGCGCTGATCCCGCCCGGCGCCACCTGGCCCAACCTGATCGGCAACCTGCAGTACGGGGCGGCGATCTGTCGCCTCGTCTATCGCCGCTCGCCGCTGGCGCTGCCGGCCGCGGGCGATGCCGCCGGCATGGCCGCATACTGGAAGCGGGTCTACAACACCAAGCTCGGCGCCGGCGTCGCCGACGCAGCCCACGTCGCCCTGTTCCAGCAGGGCATCGCCGCATGAGTTGGCCCGGCTGGCTGCCGCGCGCCGAGCGCACCACCATCGCCGGCTTCGGGATCCTGCTGTGCGGCGGCTACCTGCTGGTCGTGCGCCAGATCACGGCCGTCGAGTTCGGCGGCTTCGTCGCCCTCGCCGCGCCGTTCCTGGGCATCACCGAGCACGCCGCCATCCCCACCGTGCAGACCAAGGCCGGCGAGGCCGTGGTCACCGCGCCGGTGGCACCCGCCCCCCTGTTCGGGCCGGCAATCCCGCCGAGCCCCGTGCGAAAGGACATCCCATGAGCCTGTCATCCATCTTCGCCGACATCGGCGGTTTCTTCACCGGTGCCGACAAGGAGGTCTCGACGGTCGCGACCGACCTCGGCGTCACCGCCGGCGACGTGCAGAAGTTCTGGGGCATCGCGCTCGGCATCGCGGAGGTCGCCGAGGTGGTCGACCCCACCATCTCGCCGCTGATCGCGAGCGCGATGGCCATCGCCGGGCCGATCGTGGCCGACATCGAGGCCGGGCTTGCCGACGCCCAGCACCTGGTGACGCTCGCCGACGAGGCGATCAAGCTGCAGATCGCGGCCGGTCCGAGCTTCAAGGCGGTGGCGTCGACGCCCTGACCGTCGCGGCCGAGCGGTCAGCGGCGCTCGGCCATGAAGCAGCTTTCGCCATGCACGATGACGACGTCGCGCAGCCCTTCGCGGATGATCTTCTCCGGCACGAAGATGGGCGATGCTTCCAGCGAGAAGTCGCCTGACCGGGTGCCGGTGATCTTCAGGATGCCCGGCCTGTCCCCGTCGGGCTCGACGACGTAGTCGGAGATGTGTTCGCCCAGTCGCCGCTTGACCTCCTGGTAGGTCTCGGCGATGCGGGCGAAGGCGCCGCTGTAGCGACGCATGACTTCGGGGTTTCCGGTGGCGTACAGGTCGCAGATGTCGTTGTCGTGCGCCGGGTGTGAGCGCAAGAAATAGGCCGCGCGCGCCCCGTAGTCCGACTGCAGCCGCTCTCGGTCGAAGAAGGCGTGGCAGCCGCGACAGCCGCCGCCGCCGCCCGGGTGCATGTGCCAGGTCGGGCTGGGCGCGAACAGCACCTCGTGCTGCGGGTAGCGCACGATGTAGCGGATCTCGTTCATCAGCAGCGTCGTCGGCTTGAGGTCGAAGCGCAGCCTGATCACGACGTCGGACGGCCCGTGCGCCTTCTCGTGCTCGCGCCGCACCTCGTCGGCCTGGAAGATGCTGTGGCTCTGCGACAGGATCGCCCGCGGGTGCGCCTGCACCACCGAGACGTAGATGTCGCCCATGACGTCGAGAATTTCGTCATAGCTGCGCACCGGGCTCTCGATGCGGAAGGCCTCGGGTCGCAGGAAGGCGATCAGGTTGTCGAAGCTGTCGTAGCGGCCGCTCTGGTAGGTGCCCTCGATGAACCTGCCGCCGGACCGGCGCACCAGCCCGGTTTCCGACCAGCAGTGGAAGAAGATGCGCAGCTCGTGTTCCGTGCGCAGCATGTCGAAGTAGGCTTGCCACTCCTCCCGATAGTTCAGGATCGCGCGCGGATTGCCCGAGAAGCACAGGGAGACGACGGCCATGTTCAGGCTTTCCGGTTGTTGTCGCCCCAGTAGCCCGGATGGCGTCCGCCGGACACCACGATCGAGACCCGCCTGCCGCCGCACTGGCAGCGCAGTCGGCGCTTTACCTCGGGCAACGGCACATCGGCCAGGGCCCGGCGCTCGAAGTCGGCCAGCAGCAACTGACGGCTGTGCTTGCAGTCGTCGCAGATCGCCCAGGCTTCGTGGCCGACGGCGCTGCTGGAGCGCAGGGTCGGGATACGCTGCGGCATCGGCTACTGCGGTTTGCCCTGAGGCAGACTTGGCCGGTTTTCGGGCAAACCCTGCAGGGTGATGCGCCTTACGCTCGGCTTGCGGGGCGGCAGCGCCGATTGTCCGTTGGCCGCGCGCAGCTGGCTATCCAGGATGGAAAAGGCGCCCCGGACGACGCGCTTCTGCACGGGGATGCCCGCCGATGCGGCGGCCGCGGTCGCGGCCTGCAGCATGACGGCCAGTCCGCCGATGTCCATAGCGGGCAGACTGAGGTTTGCCTGTCGCTGGTCCGGCGGAGGCAGCACGTTGCCGTCGACCAGCTTCGCCCAGTGACGTATCGCGTCCGCCATGCAGGCAGCCACGGTTTGCCCGGTCTTGGTGGCAGTGTCGGTGGCCAGCTTGCGGTCCGAAACGAGCACTCCTTTGATCGTCCAGGGAGCTTTCTCGTTCTCGGGTTCGGCGGCGTCTGACATGGTTTGCCCTCCCGGCCCTCATGGTTTGCCGATTTGGTTTACCAGCGGTTTGCCCGAAATGGAAGCAAGTTTGCCTGGAGGCAAACCGTGGCATGGTATCGGCGAAAAAGGGCAAACCGGCTGTCAAACCCGGCGGCGATCCGGGCAAACCAGCTCCTGGCTTGCCGATCACGCGCAGGAGAGGCATGGTTATCAATCCGGTATGGTGCCGGGCTCATGCTGTGAGGCAGGACGTGACCCACTAGAACGCGAAAAGGCGGCTCCCGAAGGAACCGCCTCTCCCAACCCTTACGGGGGCAGTGATCGAACGTCGCGGTCCGATCCTGCCCTCAGAGCGTGCATTCCGCAAGAGGCAGTTTTCTTG
>CAXTOE010000196.1:4893-5685 GCA_964245685.1 uncultured Acetobacteraceae bacterium
CCGCCGCGCTCGCACGCTGCTGCGCCGGGGAGTGTTGACGCACCGGCAATTCGCCCTGCTGGACTGCCTGCAGTGAGCTGCCGGGCGCCCGGCCGGGCCACGGCGCGGGTCAGCTACTCGATCCTGCAGGAGAGGGCGCACCAGGCGCGCAGCACGGTCGCGGCGGGCATCCGGGTGCTGCTCGAGCTCGGCCTGATCCAGCGCACCCGGCACCGCGTGCTGGCGGTGGCGGCCAACGGCGGCCGGGTCTGGCGCCAGCTCACCAGCGCCTACCGGCTGCAGGGGGCCGGTTCACGCGAGTTCGATCGCCGAACCGACCATAAGCCTCAAGAGCTCACACAGGTGGTCGAGGCGACCCCGGCAGGGGCGGTGCGGGCCGCGCAGGAGGCGCTGCGGCGGGTAGGAGAAGCCAGGGAGGCGCAGCGGGCGGCGGAATGGCTCAGGAGGCGAGCACACGGGCAGAGAGCATAGCCGCAACCGATTGAGGCATCCCCGATTGAGGCGCGGTAACAAGCGAGGCTCTGCACGTAGCTTCGATAATATAAATTGTCGGGCATACATAGGCAGGCGTCGCTCGTGTCTGGTCATTCATCGCCCGCATGCCCCTTGGTCCGATCGGTTCGACAGATCGGCGGATAAATCCGAATGCCTCCGAAGTCGGTCGGGCATGGTAAGCCGGGAGAGGCGCCGCAGACTGGACAACGAAGAGCCCATTCGGGCGCGGGGGTCTTCTCATTCATGGCTTTTATCGAGCCGGCCTATATCGGTTACACACACGATGGCAGGACCGCA
>CAXTOE010000197.1:0-568 GCA_964245685.1 uncultured Acetobacteraceae bacterium
TTTCGCACCGGCGGGGCTTGCTCTACAGGGGCTCGGCGTCCGCCCGCCGCGGTCCTGACCTGGGCCGGCGCCGGCCGGCGCTGGAGCGGAGCTGTCGAGTGCGTCTGCGTGTCGCTGCGATCTTCCTGACCCTCACCGGCCTCGCCGGCTGTGTCCATGCGCCGCCGCCGCCGGCGCCGGTGGCGCCCGACCCGTTCGCCTACCTCAAGCGCTCGGCCCTGTGCAGCCAGGGCAAGCTCGCGGCGACGCCCGAGGGGCGCGCGGTCACGATCCGCACGCGCAGCGACGGCGGGCTGTGCACGGTCACGGTGAGCCAGCCGGAAGGCGACGCCTACGCCTCGTTCATCCTCTCGACGCTGCCGATGCACGGCAGCAGCTTCATCTACAACTACGACAAGCGCACCCACGTCACCTACACCGCCGATACCGCCTATGCCGCCTTCGTCGACCGCTTCCCCTATCAGGAGACCGACGACCAAGACCGCGCCATCGCCGACACGCTGGACGATCTCGGCGCCGGGAAGCCGATGGATCGGCTGGTGGTCGGCGACGTCGGCTTCGGCAAGAC
>CAXTOE010000197.1:578-5675 GCA_964245685.1 uncultured Acetobacteraceae bacterium
TTCGCGGTCAGCCTTATACCGGGCAACGGCAAGCCGCGCAGCCTGCTCAGGGTCGAGGTGTCGGCGGACGCGACCGGGGTGCCGGTGCCGCCGCCGGTGGCGGCCGCACCTCCCGAGCCGACGACCACGAAGCCGGCGACGCACCGCAGGCACCGCCGCGTCACCCACTCCTGACGCGGCCGCCTCACGCCCCGGCACGTGCCCCGACCGAGGCGCCGGATCTCTCGATCCGGTCCTGCTCGAGTGCCGCCTCCACGTCGTCCAGGTCGCGGCGCAGCATCTGCAGGGTGAAGCGGATCGGCACGCCGGCGGTGTCGCCGAGCGAGGCCAGGGTCTGGTCGAGCGTGCCGATCTCTGCCGCCGCGGCGTCCCGTTCCGGCAACCGGTCGTCGCGCGAGAGCGCCTCGCAGCGCGCGCGCAACGCGTCGAACACCTGGCACAGCGCCAAGCTCGCCGGATGCAGGGTGGTCGAGTAGGCGGCCGCGTCCGGCAGCTCGTCGACCGCACGGGTCACGAACAGCACGTCGCTCTGCAGCCGGCGCAGCATCGGCACCCGCCTGACCAGCAGCGGATCGGCCGCCTCCAGCGTGCCCAGGTGCTCGCGCCGTGCCTCCACCACCGCGTCGGCGAGCGCGCGCAGCGAGCCCGACGCGATCTCCGACAGCGAGTCGCGCGACGGCGTGGCCCCTGCGCCGGACAGCACCTCCTGCAGCAGGGTCTGCAGCGCATCCAGCATCGCTGAGGCGGCGGCGAACGCGATCGAGCGCGCCCGAGAGCGGAACACCAGGTACGACACCAGCAGCGACGTCGCCGCCCCGATCAGGATCGCCACCACGCGGTCGAACGGCCGCTCGAACGGGCCGCCCGGGGAGGGGAACAGGAATACCACCACCAGGGTGACGCAGGTCAGGCGCAGCGTCGGCCGCGCCGCCGCCAGCAGCGCCAGCGGGGTCAGCATCACCGCGAACACCGGCAGCTTCGGCCAGCCGAGCAGGGTCAGGCCGATCGCCGCGGTGCCGGCGGCGGCGCCGATCAGCGTGCCGACGATCTGGTCGCGGCCGGCGGTCCAGGTGCCGGTGACGCTGTTCGAGGTGACGATCGCCGCCGTGATCAGCGCCCACCCGGCCTCCTGCAGACCGCACAGCCGGGCCGCCGCGTCGGACAGCGCCATCGAGGCCAGGGTGCGCGCCGCCTGACGCAGCCAGCCGCGATGCCGGCCGGACAGCAG
The DNA here is from genome assembly GCA_964245685.1 of uncultured Acetobacteraceae bacterium. Lineage (GTDB taxonomy): Bacteria > Pseudomonadota > Alphaproteobacteria > Acetobacterales > Acetobacteraceae > Lichenicoccus. The sequence goes on from CAXTOE010000197.1 coordinate 1,807, forward strand.
CGTCGCCAGCGCCGGCTCCCGCTGTGAGGGGTCAGTTGGGCTCCTTGTCCGGGGTGCCGCGATCGGTGGTGTCGTGGCTGGCAGCACCCGCGATCGGCAGCGGCACCCAGCGCATGCCGTCGCCGTTCTGCACCAGCATCAGCACCGAGGCGCGCTTGGCGTGGCGCGCCTGGGCGATGCGGTCGGCGAGCTCGGCGGGCGTGGAGACCTCCGACTGCTGCACCTCGGCCACCACGTCGCCGGCGCGCAGGCCGCGCTCGGCGGCCCGCCCGTCCGGCGTCACCTCGGTGATCACCACGCCCTTCTGGCCGTCGGGAAGCTGGAAGCGCTGGCGCAGCGCGTCGGTGATGGCGGCGACCTTCATGCCGAGGTCGGCCAGCACCAGCGGCGCCGCGGCGGCGGGCGCGCGTGCCGCGGGATGGGCGTCCGGCTTCGGCTGGTCCTCGGGGAAGTCGCCGATAACGATGGGCAGCGTCTGACGCTTGCCGTCGCGCCACAGCGCGAACTGCGCGGTCTCGCCGACCGGGGTCTCCGCCACCCGGCGCGGCAGGCTGCGGCCGTCGACGTCCTTGCCGTCGAGCTGCAGGATCACGTCGCCGGTGCGCAGGCCCGCCTTCTGCGCCGGGCCCTTGGGCTCGGTGCCGGCGATCAGTGCGCCGTGCGCCGGCTTGAGGCCGAGGCTGTCGGCGATGTCGGGGGTCACGTCCTGGATGCGCACGCCGATCCAGCCGCGCTTGGCGTGGCCGAACTTGCGCAGCTGCGCGATCACCAGGCTCGCCTCGTTCGCCGGGATGGAGAAGCCGATGCCGATCGAGCCGCCCGACGGCGAGTAGATCGCGGTGTTGATGCCCACCACCTGCCCGTCCATGTTGAACAGCGGGCCGCCGGAATTGCCCTTGTTGATCGGCGCGTCGGTCTGGATGAAGTCGTCGTACGGGCCCTGCTGGATGTCGCGGCCGCGCGACGACACGATGCCGGCGGTGACGGTGCCGGACAGGCCGAACGGGTTGCCGATCGCCAGCACCCAGTCGCCGACGCGCGACTTGTCGCTGTCGCCGAACACCACTGCGGGCAGCTTGCGGTCGGTGTGCACCTGCAGCACCGCGAGGTCGGTGCGGTCGTCGTGGCCGATCAGCTTGGCCTTGAGCACCGTGTTGTCCTGCAGGGTGACGGTGATCTCCTCGGCGCCGTTGATCACGTGGTTGTTGGTCACGATGACGCCGGACGGATCGATGATGAAGCCCGAGCCCAGCGCCTGCATCTTGCGCGGCGGCGCGTTCGGCTCGCCGCCGCCGCCATGCTCGCGGTTCATGAAGTCGTGGAAGAACTTCTCGAACGGCGATCCGGGCGGGAAGGCCGGCATGCCCGGACCGGGGCTCGGGCCGGAGCCGGGCCCGTCATCGTCGTCACCCTCCGGCTGGTCGGCGGCGACGGTCTCGGTCGAGGAGATGTTGACCACCGCCGGCAGCAGCGAGGCGGCGAGGTCGGCGAAGCTGTCCGGGGCGGCGCGCGCCGCGGCGGGTGCGGCGGGCACGACCAGGGCTGCGGCCACGACGGCCTGCAGCGCGCCCGCCTGAAGCATGGAGGCCGCCATCAGGCAGGCGAAACGGGAGGGAGCGCGCATGGCGAAGCAAATCCTTGAACGTCACGACCTGTGGGGGCCCGTGGTGCCGCCGTCGGTGGCGAGGCCGTATCGCGACGTATAGAATATGAGCTTAGCCCGGCGCGCTCCTCACCGCCAACGACGCGGTGCCGGGTTCGACGGCGGCGCGGGGCGGGAGGTCTCAGCGCGGCACGGTCAGGCCGCCGAGCAGCCAGCCGGCGAGGGCGGCACCCAGCAGCGCGTAGCCGTGATCGGCCATGTGCAGCCCGTCCGGCGAGAGGCTGTCGCGGCTCTGCCCGGGCACGTCGCACCAGCCCTGCATCAGCCGGTAGCGCGGGAACACCGGGACCGCCGCCTCCTGGCCGACACGGTGCAGGCCGCTCAGGAACGGCGGGAACGCGGTGCATTCCTCCAGTGCCCGGCAGTACTGCTGGTCGATCAGCACGATGTCGGCATCGGTCTCGCGCTTCAGCCGGTCGAGGTCGTCGCGGGTGAGCCGCTCGAAGCGGTCGAGCGGCACCTCCTGCAGCGGATCGTTGCTGCCGGTCTGGAACAGCACCAGGTCGGGCAGGTCGGCGATCACCGCATCGAGGCGATCATGCAGGTCGACCGCGTTGTTGCCGCCGATGCCGCGGTTGCGCAGCGCGATGCCGCCGCGGCGCAGCGTCGCCGCACGCGACAGCATCTCCCGGCGCATCACCGCGGCGAAGCCGGCCTGCGGCGACGAGGCGCCGATGCCCTCCGTGGTCGAGGAGCCGAACACCGTGATGCGCCAGGATCGCGCTTCGGCGAGTGCAGCACTCCCGCGTCGCAGCGTGAGCGGCGGCAGGGCCAGGCCGGTGGCGGCGGAGTCCGTATCGTGCATGGCTCAGGATGCGGCGACCGGCCGCCGCGGGGAAGCGCCCTCGACGTCGCCGGAGGCGTGCGCGTGGGCCTCGCGCTTCTGCTGCAGCTTCCTGCGGTCGAGCCATCGCGCCAGCATGAACAGGGTGCCGAGCCCGATCACGTTGACCGCGACCTGCAGCAGCCAGCCATTGCCGAGGGTGGCGAACAGCAGCTTGGCGAGCAGGTCGAGCAGCGTGCCGGCGGAGAACACCTCCAGCGAGTGCCGTCCCAGCACCGCCAGCACCTGGCCGGCGCGCCCCGAGGCGCCACGCGCGGCACGCGGGCTGCTCTGCACCAGGTAGAAGATCGCCAGCACGTCGATCAGCCGCAGCGGCGACAGCGGCGTCTTCAGCGGCGGGTCGATGTCGAGCGGCGACAGGTTCGGCAGTCCCCACACCGACCAGGGGAAGGCCTGCACCGCGCTGAAGGCGAGGTAGGCCCAGGAGGCCGCCACCAGCCACCGCCGGCGTGGCAGGTCGCCGCCGCGCGCCTGGGTGAGGATCGCCGCCATGGCGCCCAGGGTGAACAGGAACTGCCAGGCGAACGGGTTGAAGTACCATCCGTCCGGATCGAGCCAGTTCGGCAGGTTGAGCTGCGGCTCGAAATTCACCAGCAGCCAGAGCGCCCCGCTCAGTGCCAGGGCGAAGCGCACCCCCACCCGGCTCGCCCAGTAGATCAGCGGGAACAGCGCCAGCAGCACGATGTACAGCGGCAGGATGTTGAGGTTGCCGGGCAGCGCCTGCAGCAGCATCGCCCGCCACAGGCTCTGGAAGCCGTGCGCCAGCTCGGGCTCCAGGAAGTCGACCGGCACCGCGTGGTAGCGGCGCCACTGCGTGATCACGGCGATGCTGACCAGCAGCATGCCGACCTGGTAGATGTAGAGCTTGCGGCAGCGTCGCAGCACGCGGCCGATCGCGACCCGCGCGCCGAGACGCTCGAAGGCGCGACCGTAGGCCAGCATGGAGGCGAAACCGGCGAGCAGCACGAAGATCTCTGCGGCGTCGCAGAAGCCGAGATTGCGCAGCGTCAGCCGGTTGAGCAGGTTGTCGGGGATGTGATCGACGAACATCATCGCCAGCGCGACCCCGCGCAGCGCGTCCACCCGGTGGTCGCGCACGGTCGCGGCTTGGGTGGGCTGCGTCATCCGGCGTGCGGCTCCGTCCTCAACTCGGCCACCAGCATACGCGTTGCCCGGCTGCCGCTTCCAGTGCGGCGTCGCGCGTCTTACCTTCCGTCACGATCCGGCGCCGCCTGCAACGCGGGCCGCTGCGCGGTCAGTTCGAGGAAAACATCATGGCCGCCATCGACGAGCGGACGCTGCTCGAGGCCCTGCGCGGGGTCGAGGACCCGTCGAGCGGCCGCGACATCGCCGCCGCCGGAC
>CAXTOE010000198.1:0-366 GCA_964245685.1 uncultured Acetobacteraceae bacterium
ACCAACACCCGCCTGTATTCCGATGCCAATCCGCTGGCCGAGGCCGAGTTCGGCAGCCGCGCCGCCATCCTCTCCGAGATCGACGGCTACGCCCGCGGCAGCGACAGCCGCGTCGTGCAGGTGATGGCCTCGCTCGCCGCCGAGTGGCAGGCGGTGCAGATCCTGCGCGCCGACGGCCATCGGGTCGCCGACCTGCGGCCGCTGGTGCGGCTCAACGTCAGCGTGGTGGTGGAGACCGACGGCCGCCGCGAGAGCGGCAGCTACGGCACCGGCGGCCGCGTCGCCTACGCCAGCGTGCTGAACCAGGCGAGCTGGAAGCACGCCGTCGACGAGGCGTTGCGGCAGGCGCTGGTCAACCTCGACAGC
>CAXTOE010000198.1:376-3888 GCA_964245685.1 uncultured Acetobacteraceae bacterium
GGGGAGATGGAGGTGGTGCTGGGCAGCGGCTGGCCCGGCATCCTGCTGCACGAGGCGGTCGGGCACGGGCTGGAAGGCGACTTCAACCGCAAGGGCAGCTCCGCTTTCGCCGGGCTGATGGGCAAGCGCGTTGCCTCGCCGGGCGTCACCGTGGTCGATGACGGCACCATCGAGGGACGTCGCGGCAGCCTGACCATCGACGACGAGGGCACGCCGACCAGCCGCACCGTGATGATCGAGGACGGCATCCTCACCGGCTTCATCCAGGACCGGATGAACGCGCGGCTGATGGGCGTCGCCGCCACCGGCAATGGCCGGCGCCAGTCCTACGCCCACATGCCGATGCCGCGCATGACCAACACGGTGATGCTGGCCGGCGGCCACAGCCCCGAGGAGATGATCCGCTCGGTCAAGCGCGGCCTGTACGCGGTGAATTTCGGCGGCGGCCAGGTCGACATCACCTCGGGCAAGTTCGTGTTCGCCGCCAGCGAGGCCTACCTGATCGAGGATGGCCGCGTCACCGCGCCGGTGCGCGGCGCCACCCTGATCGGCAACGGGCCGGACGCGATGACCAAGGTCAGCATGATCGGCGACGATCTGGCGCTGGACCCGGGCATCGGCACCTGCGGCAAGAACGGCCAGGGCGTGCCGGTCGGCGTCGGCCAACCGACTCTGAAGATGGCCGGGCTCACCGTCGGCGGGACCGCCGGCTGACACCACCGTGCCCGGCGCTGCCTCCTCCGCGGGCCGGCCCGGCCAGCCGACCCAGCCACTCCCGCCCGGGCCGCTCGCCGCCGCGGCGGCGACTCCCGGATCGCTCGCCTCCGGCCGGATGCCGGTCTGGCTGATCCTGTTGCTGGGTTCGCTGAGCGCCGTCGGCCCGCTCTCGACCGACATGTACCTGCCGGCGTTTCCGACCCTCGACGCCACCCTGGGCGGCGGTCCCGGGTCGGCGCAGATCACGCTGGCGGCCTGGTTCGCCGGCCTCGCGGTCGGCCAGTTCACCCAGGGGCCGTTCTCCGACCGCCTCGGGCGACGGGCGCCGCTGCTGGTCGGCATGAGCATCTACACGCTGGGCTCGATCGGCTGCGCCGCGTCGCACGGGATCTGGTCGTTCACCGGCTGGCGCTTCCTCGCCGCCCTCGGCGGCTCGGCCGGCATGGTGATCCCGCGCGCGGTGGTGCGCGACATCGCCACCGGGCCGCAGGGTGCCAAGATCATGTCGCAGCTGATGCTGGTGCTCGGCGTGGTGCCGATCCTGGCGCCGACGCTGGGCGGCCTGGTGCTCAGCGTCGCCTCCTGGCGCTGGATCTTCTGGGTGGCGACGATCTACGGGGTGGTCAGCCTGAGCCTGGTGGCCGCCGTGCTGCCCGACACGCTGCCGCGCGCGAACCGCCTGCGCCTGCCGCCGGTGGAGGTGCTCCGCCGCTACCTGCTGATCCTGAACGAGCGCTCGTTCCTATCCAACACCTGCATCTGCGGCTTCGCCACCTTCACCATCTTCGGCTACCTGTCGGGTGCGCCGATCGCCTTCGAGCGCATCCTGCACTTCTCGCCGACCCAGTTCGGCATCCTGTTCGGCGTCAACGCCTTCTTCTACATCCTGTGCACGCAGATCAACGCCCACGTGGTGCACCGGGTCGGCATGGAACGGCTGCTGCGGCTGGGGATCGTCATGCTCACGGGGGCGGCCATCCTGTTCCTGGTGCTGGTGCTCACCGGCGTGGCCGGGGCCGGCCGCCCGGCGATCTTCGTCTCGCTGCCGATCATGGCGCTGATGGCCTCGATGGGCTTCATCAGCCCGAACGCCACCGTGTTCGCCCTGGCGAGCCACGCGCGCCATGCCGGCAGCGCCTCAGCGCTGCTCGGCACCCTGCAGTTCGGCCTCGGCTCGATCAGCGGCATCGCGATGGGCGTGCTGCGGCCGAGCAGCCTGGTGCCGATGGCCTGCATCCTGCTGTGCGGCGTACTCGGGATCCTGGCCGCCTACGCCACCCGGCCGAAGCGGCCGGCGTGAGTGCGCTGTCCGGCCGATCCCCAGGCCGGAAGCCCGTCGCCCTGGTAATCCTCTCCGGCGGCGGCTTCACCTTCGAGACCCGATGCCTGCTGGACGCGGTGCGGGACGATCTCGACTTCCTCTACATCCGCACGGAGTTCGGCGGCATCCCGGGCGAGGCCGGTCTGCCCGCCGGCGAGTGCCACGCGGTGCCGTCGTTCTCCACCAAGACCCGCGGCTCGATCGGACGCGACCTGCGCGCGTTCCTGCGCACGCTGGCGACCAGCGTCGTCCTGGCGCGGCGGCGGCGGATCGACCTGATCGTCGCCGTCGGATGCAGCCACGCGGTGCCGATGCTGCTGGCGGGGCGGATGCTGCGGGTCCGCACGGTGTTCGTCGAGAGCATCACCCGGGTCGGCCGGCTGTCCAACACCGGCAGGCTGATCTACCACTGCCGGCTCGCGACGATGTTCATCGTGCAGTGGCCCGAGCTCTGCCGCGCCTATCCCTCGAGCCGTCTCGGGACGATCCTGTGATCCTGGTGACCGTCGGCACCACCATGCCGTTCGACGAGCTGCTGGCGGAGGTCGACCAGCTGGCCGGGGCCGGCGCCCTCGGCGAACCGGTGATCTGCCAGGGCGGCCAGTCCGGCTACCGCCTGTCGCACGGCGAGCAGTTCGTCGGCCGCCCCAGCATAGAAGACCTGATCGCCGAGAGCTCGGTGGTCGTCACCCATGGCGGCGCCACCGTGATCCAGCTGCTGGTCGCCCGCAAGCCGTTCGTCGCCTTCCCCAACCCAAGGGGGGCGGGCGATCACCAGACGAGCTTCCTGCGCACGCTGAGCGCAGTCACGCCGATCTCTTGGAGCCGCGACGTGCGGGACCTGGATCGCCTGCTGCGGGAACGCCGCGCACTGGGGCCGGCGGCGGTTCCCGCCGAGTTTCCGCGCGCCGCCGGCCTGATCCGCAGCCTGATCGGTCGGGCCGCCGCAGCCGGCAAGGCAAGGGGCTTTGCCCCTTGACCCCATCAAAGGCGGAGCCTTTGAAATCCATCAGTTCAAGGATCGGGGTCTGGGGCCGCCGGCCCCAGTGGGTCAAGGGCAAAGCCCTTGCCTGCCCCTTCCTCGGCATCCCACCGGACACGCGGCCGAGGCTGGCGGAGTGCGCCCCGGACGGTCTAGTTGCGGATGATGAAGACCTCAGAACCGTCGGACGTCACGTCCGGGCCGCGTGCCTTCCTCTCCTATCCCGGCGTGGCCGGACTGCTGTTCAGCCGTTCCGGCTCGGCGATGGCCTACCAGATGCAGTCGGTCGCCGTCGGCTGGCAGATCTACGCCCTGACCCACCGGGCGCTGTCGCTCGGCCTGGTCGGCCTCGCCCAGTTCCTGCCGATGGTGCTGCTGATCTTCGTGGCCGGCGTGCATCGGGCCGCGTCGGGGGCGGGCTGGGACAGCGAGCCCTACGCCTGGGTGCACGCGCACTACCCGCACCGCCGCGTGTCGCTGTCGTGGCTGCAG
>CAXTOE010000198.1:3898-5640 GCA_964245685.1 uncultured Acetobacteraceae bacterium
CGCCGACCGCTTCGAGCGCCGGCGCATCGCGGCGATCTGCCAGCTGGTCGAGATGCTGGGCGCCTGCGGCCTCGCCGCGGCATCGATCCTGCACGCGCTGACGCCGGCGCTGATCTACGCGGCCGTGGCCCTGCTCGGCGCGGCGCGGGCGTTCGAGGCGCCCTGCATGCAGGCGATGCTGCCCGCACTGGTGCCGCCCACGCTGTTCTCCAGGGCCGCGGCGCTGTTTTCCTCGGTGTTCCAGAGCGTCACCATCATTGGGCCGTCGCTGGGCGGCCTGCTCTACGGCCTCGGCGCGCCCGTGCCCTACGCGGCCTGCGCCTGCCTGTTCGCGGCGGCGGCGATCTGCGCCTGCCTGATCCCCCGGCGCACGCCGCCGCCGCGCGAGCCGGTCAGCCTCGCCGCGGTGTTCGGCGGCATCGCCTTCATACGCAGCCGCCCGGACATACTGGGTGCCATCTCGCTCGACCTGTTCGCCGTCCTGCTCGGCGGCGCCACCGCGCTGCTGCCGGTCTACGCGCGCGACATCCTGCATGCCGGACCGTTCGCACTCGGGCTGCTGCGCGCGGCGCCCGCGGTCGGCGCCCTGGCGCTTTCGCTGATCCTGGCGAGGCACCCGATCGGCGGCCGTGCCGGACCGCTGATGTTCGGCGCCGTGGCGCTGTTCGGGCTGGCTACCATCGTGTTCGGCCTGTCCCGGTCGCTGCCGCTCTCGGTCGCGGCGCTGGCGGTGCTGGGTGCGGCCGACGTGGTCAGCGTCGTGGTGCGCTCCAGCCTGGTGCAGCTGCGCACGCCGGACACGATGCGCGGCCGGGTGTCGGCGGTGAACATGCTGTTCATCGGCACCTCGAACCAGTTCGGCGAGTTCGAGAGCGGCACGCTCGCCGCCCTGATCGGTGCGATGCCGGCCGTCGTGCTCGGCGGCGTAGGCACCCTGGTGGTCACGCTGCTATGGATGCGGCTGTTCCCGACCCTGCGCCGGCTCGATCGGCTGGAAGCACCATCCTGAGGCGCCTCGTCCATGCAGCACGCGATCGACCTGGTGCTCTCGCTGATCGTGGGGCTGTTCCACCTGATCGTGCTCGGCATCGCCGCGATCGAGGGCGTACTGCGCGACGCGCTCGCCCCGATGGGGATCGGGTCGCAGGGACAGAGCGTCGTGCTGGTAGTGGCGGCGGTGCTGCTGATCGTCGGCGCGATCCGCCTGTTCGGCGGCATCTTCGCGATCCTGATCACGATCGTGCTGGTGCTGCTGATGCTGCACATCCTGCTGCCGACGCTCGGCGCCGGCCGCTAGTCGATCCTGCGCCGCGCCGTGCTAGCTGCCCGGCCGCAGCGTCCGCGTGAAGAAGCCGAGCAGCGCCGCGTCGAAGGCGCGATGGAAGCCGGTGCGGTCGAAGCCGGCCTCGCTGCTGCAGATCGGCGGCGCCACACGGGCCAGCGCCTCGGAGCACGGGGCGAGGAAGTCGAAATGCCCGGCATGCGGCACGAGGTGGAACTCGGGCACCGGCGGCAGGGCGCCCCGCACCGCCTCGGCGTAGAACGGGTCGGGCAGCACCACGTCGTCGCCGGCAGCCCAGAGCTGCACCGGCACCGTGACCGCCCGCAGCCGATCGGCATCGAAGACGTACCCCAGCGCCGGTGCCGCAACCGCGATCGCCCGGATGCGAGGATCATGCGGAAACGGCGCACCCGGCGCGGCTCCGGCGACGGCCGAGTCGGCAACGATAGAGGCGAGCCCG
>CAXTOE010000199.1:0-5607 GCA_964245685.1 uncultured Acetobacteraceae bacterium
CGGGAAGTCGAGGGCCAGTACCTGCACGCCGGCCGTGGCCGAGTGGCGGCGCGGCGGCACGGGGCGGCCAGGCTGTCGATCTGGCGCCAGGCGGTTCCTGGTGCCGATCAATCGTCGTAGCGGACCAGCGCGGTCACCGGCACGTCGACCTTCGCCCGCCCGTGCAGGAAGCCGAGCTCGATGATTACCGCGGCGGCGGTCACCTCGGCGCCGACCTTCTGCAGCAGGCTGATCGCCGCGGCCATGGTGCCACCGGTGGCGAGCAGGTCGTCCACCACCACGACGCGCTGTCCGGGCGACACCGCGTCCTGCTGTATGTGCAGGCTGTCCTCGCCGTATTCCAGCGCGTAGCGCAGCGACACGGTCGGCCCCGGCAGCTTGCCGGGCTTGCGCAGCATGATGAAGCCGCAGCCGAGCTTGCTCGCCAGCGGTGCCGCGAGCAGGAAGCCGCGGCTCTCCACCCCCGCGAGCAGATCGGGCCGTGCCGGCGCGACCGCCTTCGCCAGGCGGCCCATCGCAACCTGCCACGCATCGGCGTCGCGCAGCAGCGTGGAGATGTCTCGGAACAGGATGCCGGGCTTGGGAAAATCCGGGATGCTGCGGATATGCTGCTTGAGGTCCATCACGGTCGGCATCCCGGCTCCTGTGCAGCCGCGCCTCTACAGGCTGGTCCCGTCAGCGGCAAGGGCCGCGGACTCAGGCTGCCCGGTCGGCACGGCCGACGCCGAGCAGCGCGTCCACCTTGGCCGCGAGCTGGGCGCGCCGGAACGGCTTGCCAAGCCAGTGCATCGCCTCCTCCGCACCTGCATCCGGCAGCGGCGCGCCTTCCAGATTGCCCGACATGTAGAGCACGCGGGTCTCCGGCGAGTGCTGGCGCACCCGCGCCGCGAGGGCGCGGCCGTCCAACGCGCCCGGCAGCACGATGTCGGTCAGCAGCAGCGCGATCGCTGCCTGGCCATCCGGTCCCTGGGCATCCGATCCCTGGCCGTCCGCTCCCTGGGACTCCAGCAGCCCGAGTGCCTGCTCCGCCTCGCGTGCCTCGCTGACCCGGTAGCCGAGCTCGCGCAGGATCTCGGCGGTGATCTCGCGCACCGCGGTATTGTCCTCGACCAGCAGGATGCGCGGCCGGCTGGCCTCGGCGTTCGGCGCCGCGGCCGGCGCCGCCGCGACCAGGCCTGCCGCCGGCCTGGACGTGCGCGGCAGGTAGATCGTGACCGTGGTGCCGCTCGTCGTCGCCGGAGCGGTCTCGGACCGGATCGTCGCGACGCCGCCGGACTGCCTGGCGAAGCCGAACACCATCGCCAGCCCCAGCCCGGTGCCGCGACCCTCCGGCTTGGTGGTGAAGAACGGCTCGAAGGCCTGCGTCATCACCTCACGGCTCATGCCGCAGCCGGTATCGGTCACCGAGAGGCGCACGTACTCGCCCGGCACCAGGTCCGGATGCTGGACTTCATCGCTCGCCTCAATCACGGCGTTGCCGGCCTCGACGGTGAGCCTGCCTTCGCCCGGCATCGCGTCGCGCGCGTTCAGCGCCAGGTTGAGCACCACGCTCTCCAGCTGGGCGGCATCGGCCACCACCGGCCACAGACCGGGCTCGGACTCGAAGCGCACCTCTATTCCCTCGCCGATGGTGTGGCGCAGCAGCGGCATCAGCTCGGGCAGCACGCTGCCGAGGTCGACCGGCTCGGGCTCCAGCGGCTGCTTGCGCGCGAAACTCAGCAGCCGGCGGGTAAGCGCCGCACCGCCTTCGGCGGCTCGCGCGGCGCGGCGCATGCGGGCGGCCAGCATCGCCCCCTGCTGGTCGCCGGCGGCGGCGCGCTCCGCCGGCGGGACGTCGCGGCTGCCGAGCACGACCGTGAGCATGTTGTTGAAGTCGTGCGCGATGCCGCCAGTGAGCTGGCCCAGCGCCTGCATCTTCTGTGCCTCGCGCAGCATCCGCTCCGCCTGCACCCGCTCGCTGATGTCGGTCAGGGTGAGCACGAACCCGCCTTCGGGCATCAGGGTGCGCCGGATCTCGATCTGGCTCTCGCCGGCCTCGCCGCGCTGCCGCACCGTCCTCTCGTACACCGTCGGCCGCATCCCGTCGGCGACCGGCGAGTCGGAGAGCACGCGCTGCGGCGGCTCCAGGAAGGCCGCGCCGTCTGCGGCGAGATGGCGTTCCAGCGCGTCGTAGCTCAGTGCAGGCTGCAGCAGCGCCGCCGGCAGGTCGAGCATCTGCCGCAGCCGCATGTTCCAGTTGAGCAGCCGCCCATCGCCGCCAAACACCGCGACGCCCTGGCTCAGGCTGTCCAGGCTACTGCGCAGCTGCAGGGCCACCCGTCGCTGCTCGGTCTCCGCCCGGCTCAGCCGGTGCCACGCCCGGCTGAGCAGCCGGAACACGCCGAGCACGCTGAGCGCGCCCATGACCGCGACGGCGGCGGCGAGCCAGCGTACCGTGCGAATCTCGCGGGTGACGGAGTCGAGGTGCTCCTCGCGGCTGCGCTGCAGCGCCTGACCGGCCGCGGCGAGCCGCTCAGACACGTCGTCCTGGCCTGCCGTGCTCGCCGGGGCGTCCCCCTGCGAGGGTCTCGCGGGCAGGTTGAGATGTTGCGCGAGCTCATGCGTCAGCGCCGCCTGGCGGGCCTCGACCTGCTCGACCAGGGTGAGCAGCATCCGGCCGTGCACCTGGTCGACGCGGCCGTCGGCGGCCAGCCGCGCGGACAGCAGGTCGATCCGCCGCGCCGCAGCTTGGCTGGCGGCGAGGTCGGGTGCCTCGCCGCGGAGCAGGTAGTCGATTTCGGTGCGGTCGGCCTCGCGCAGCGTCTGTCCGATCGAGTCCAGCAGCCTGGCCTCGTCGCCGATGACCGCGGTTGCCTCGCGCGATCGCTGGATCGCGACCGAGCGCTGCCAGCCTAGGCCGGCGAGCACGCCCATGACCAGGACCGCGAGGATCGGGAGGACCACGTTGACATCGCGGACCAGGAAACGGCGCACGCTCGGTCCTCCGACACCTCCGGGCGATGCGAGGGTGGAGGCGTCGCCCGACTGCGGGATCATATAACAAGTCAAGGAGCACGCGCAGTGTTGTCTTGACGGAAAGTTAGTTTTAGCCGGGCCGGTCGATCAGCGTGCCGCAGAGGAAGGCGCGTCCGACATCGCGCCGCTGCGGCGGAACAGGATCCCGCCGAGGATGCCCGAGGCGAGGAACAGGGCGATGCCGAGGCCGATCTGGGTCGTCTGGCCGATACGCATTCCGGCCCCGACCAGCGCGAAGATCACGGTCTGCGGCAGGCTGCCCAGCAGGGTGGCCGCCAGGAAGGGTGCCACCCGCACGTCGAGTACGCCCGCCAGCAGGCTGAGCATCAGGCTGCTGCCTACGGGAAGCAGGCGCAGGGTCAGGATGGCGGTGAACGGGTTGCGGGCGATGAAGCCGTCGAGCCGGGCCAGCCGCCCCTGCAGCAGCTTTCGACGCGCCCAGTCGCGCGCCACCGTGCGCGCCCAGAGCAGGTCGACCAGGCAGCCCGCGAGGTTCGCGAGCGTGGTCAGCGCCATGCCCATCAGCGGGCCGTAGGCGAAACCGGCGGCAAAGCCCACCGCCTGCCGCGGCAGCCCGACGGCGCAGATCAGCGTGCCGAAGCACAGGAACAGGATGCGCCCGTGCAGCCCGTCACGGAGCAGGGCGCGGCTGAACAGGGTCTGGTCGATCCCGGGCAATGCGCGGATCAGCAACCCAGCCGCGAGCAACCCGCACAGCAGCAGCGCGGGCCTGGCCAGCGGCCGCAGCCAATCCGTCGTCGGGTGCCGCGCACTCGCCTGTCTCATGATCCCGCCCGGACACCCGCTCTGGCTTCATACGGCCGCGTTCTTCCGACCGCGCGGATCGGAGCCTGGCGTTAGCATCGCGGGCGACCGGTCGACAAGCCGTGCCGCGCACAGGGTGTTGTTGGCGGGTATCGCCGCGCGCCTGCTAGAAGCGGCGCATGCCATCCGATGTCCTGTCCGCTCCGTTCGCCTCCGTGCTGCCGCGCCGCCGCACCGGTCCTTCCCCACTCGCGCTGCGCAAACCGGGGCTGGTCTCGCTCTGGCTGTTCGCGATATGCCTCATGCTGCTGGTGATGATCGCGCTCGGCGGCGCCACCCGGCTGACCGGCTCGGGCCTGTCGATCATGGAGTGGCGGCCGGTGACCGGCATCATCCCGCCGCTGACCCACGCGCAGTGGGAGCACGAGTTCGCGCTCTACCGGCAGATCCCGCAGTACCGGATCCTGCATGACGGTTTCGGCCTGAGCGGCTTTCAGAAGATCTTCTGGCTGGAGTGGATCCACCGTTTCTGCGGCCGGCTGATCGGGTTGGTGCTGTTCGTGCCGCTGCTGGTGTTCGCCGTGCGCGGCATCATCGGCACCCGGCTGATCGTGCGGCTGGCGCTGTTCTTCGTGCTCGGCGGCCTGCAGGGCGCGATCGGCTGGTTCATGGTCGCCTCCGGCTTCGACCCCGACAGCGTGCGGGTGGCGCCGCTGCGACTGGTGCTGCATCTGTGCTGCGCCTTCGCGCTCTACGCCGCCATCCTGTGGACCGCGCTCGACGTGCGCCGTCCGATCCCGGCCGCGATCCCGCCGAGCCGTGGTGCCACCTGGACGCGGCGCCTGGCCGCGATGTCGTGCCTGCTGGTCGGCGTCACCGTGGTCGCCGGCGGCTTCACCGCGGGCACCCATGCCGGCTTCACCTACAACAGCTTCCCGGACATGGACGGGCAGCTGCTGCCGCGGCACTACGCGGCGCTGACGCCGTTCTGGCGCAACCTGACGCAGAATCTCGCCGCGGTGCAGTTCGACCACCGCGTGGTGGCGACGCTCACGGCACTGACGGTCGGCCTGACCCTGCTGGTCGGGCTGCGCAGCCGCCTCGGCAAGGGTGCGCACGACGCGCTGATGCTGCTCGGCTGGGCGGTGCTGGCGCAATACGCGCTCGGCGTCACCACGCTGCTGCTGGTGGTGCCGGTCTGGGCGGGGACGATGCACCAGACGATGGCGGCACTGCTGCTCACCATGTCGCTGGTGGTGCTGCACAGCCTGCGACGGCCGCGCCGCGTGCGAGCCTGAAGCTCGCCGGCCACCGTTTTGCCTTGCTCGCTAACGTAACGCTATGGTGTCGGTCACCGACCGCCAGGAGCCTGCCCGATGAACGCATTCTCGCCCCTGGTGGCCACCGACCAGCTCTTCTTCGAACGCGCCGGTGCCCGGCTGGACCGGGTCGGCGCGGAACGCGTGCTCGCGGGCGCGCTGGCCGGCACCGACGACGGCGAGCTGTTCCTCGAGTACCGGGAGAGCGAGATGATCTCGCTCGACGACCGGGTGATCCGGTCGGCGAGCTTCGACACCTCCACCGGGTTCGGCCTGCGCGCCGTGCTCGGCGACGAGGCCGCCTACGCCCATTCCGACGAGATCAGCGAGGAGGCGCTGCGCCGCGCCGCCGCCACCGTCGGCATGGTGCGCGCCGGGCGCAGCGGCACCGTCGCGGACCGTCCGCGCGCCACCAACACCCGCCTGTATTCCGATGCCAATCCGCTGGCCGAGGCCGAGTTCGGCCGCCGCGCCGCCCTCCTCTCCGAGCTCGACGGCTACGCCCGCG
>CAXTOE010000200.1:0-5604 GCA_964245685.1 uncultured Acetobacteraceae bacterium
GCTTCACCGGCGCGGGCTACACCACGCCGGTGCCGCTGCAGGGCCTCGCCGCCTACCAGGTGCCGGCCGACAAGCGCGCGCAGATGGTCTACCTGCGCGCCGGCAACTCGGCGGCCGAGATGGTGGCCCTGGTGCTGCTGCGCGACGGCAAGCCGATGCGGCTGCTCCCGCTCGGCGCTAGGTCGGGCCAGCACGTGCCGCTCGCCGTGGTCGAGGATCTGTTCCCGGACACCAGGCTGGAGCTGCAGCTCGCCGCGCCCGAGGGCGTCTCCGGCACGCTGGTGCTGGATATGGGGCTGATGGAGATATGAGGATCGGGAACGCGGCGATAAAGCAGAAGCTGGTCGTCATCGGCAACGGCATGGCCGGTGCCCGCGCGGTGGAGGAGGTGTTGGCACGCGGCGGCGCCGAGCAGTTCGACATCGCCATGTTCGGCGACGAGCCGTACGGCAACTACAACCGGATCATGCTGTCCAACGTGCTCAGCGGCGCCCAGGACAGCAGCGAGATCACCATCAACCCGCTGGACTGGTACGCCGAGCAGGCCATCACCCTGCATGGCGGCGCCCCGGTCACCGAGATCGACCGGCCCGCGCGCTGCGTGATCTCCTCGGCCGGCATCCGCGCGCACTACGACATCCTGCTGATCACCACCGGCAGCCGCCCCTTCATCCCGCCGGTGCGCAACATCCGCCGGCCCGACGGCACCCTGCTGCCCGGCGTGTTCGGCTTCCGCTTGATCGACGACTGCACCGGCATCATCGAGACCGCGCGGCGCAGCCAAGTGGCGGCCGTCATCGGCGGCGGGCTGCTCGGGCTGGAAGCGGCGCGCGGGCTGATGAACCATGGCTGCGAGGTGCACGTCATCCACCAGTCCGCCCACCTGATGAACGCCCAGCTCGACGGCCAGGGCGGCGCCATCCTGCGGCGCACGATGGAGGCGATGGGCATCGCGATCCATCTCGAGAAGCGCACCGAGGCGGTGCTGGGCGACGAACGCGTCGCCGGCCTGCGCTTCAAGGACGGCAGCACGCTCGCCTGCGACATGCTGGTGGTCGCTGCCGGGATCCGTCCCAACGCCGAGATCGCGCAGCGCGCCGGCCTGACCGTCGAGCGCGCGATCGTGGTCGACAACCACATGCGCTGCGTCGACGACCGCAGCGTCTTCGTGGTCGGCGAGTGCGCGCAGCACCGCGGCCAGGTCTACGGCCTGGTGGCACCTTTGTGGGAGCAGGCGCGCGTGTTCGCCGACCAGGTCACCGGGCGCAACATCGACGCCGCCTATCACGGCTCCAAGCTCGCCATCAAGCTCAAGGTGATGGGCGTCGAGCTGGCCTCGATGGGCATCACCGAGGCGGTCGAGCCGCGCGACGAGATCATCCAGTTCACCGAGCCGGCGCGCGGCACCTACAAGAAGCTGATCGTGCGCGACGGCCGGCTGGTCGGCGGCATCCTGATGGGCGACATCTCCAAGGCCGCCTACCTGATGCAGGCGTTCGACCGCGACAGCCCGCTGCCCGAGGAGCGCCTCGGCCTGCTGTTCGATTTCGGCACGCCGTCGCAGAAGGTCACCATCGACGAGATGCCGGCCGACCAGCAGGTCTGCAACTGCAACGGCGTGACCAAGCAGGCGATCGGCGCCTGCGTCGCGTCGGGCAAGGCCAGTGCCAAGTCGGTGATGGACGCGACCCGCGCCGGCATGGGCTGCGGCTCCTGCAAGACCCTGGTGCGCGAGGTGGTGGAGTGGTTCGCCGGCGGCACGGTCGAGGAGGACCCCTCCGTGCACTACTACGTCCCCGGCATCCCGCTGACCAAGCCGGAGCTGGTGGAGGCGGTGCGCGCGCAGGGGCTGCGCTCGGTCTCCTCGGTGTTCCGGGCACCCGGCGGCGGCGTCGAGGACGCGGCCAGCAAGCCCGCGCTGGCCTCGCTGCTGATCACGGTGTGGGCGGGCGAGTACGTCGACGAGCGCGACGCGCGCTTCATCAACGACCGCGTGCACGCCAACATCCAGAAGGACGGCACCTTCTCCGTGGTGCCGGAGATGCCGGGCGGCGTCACTACGCCCGCCGACCTGATCCGCATCGCCGAGGTCGCGCAGAGATACAACGTGCCCCTGGTCAAGCTCACCGGCGGGCAGCGCATCGACCTGGTCGGCGTCAGCAAGGAAGACCTGCCGAAGGTCTGGGCCGATCTCGGGATGCCCTCGGGCCACGCCTACGGAAAGAGCTACCGCACCTGCAAGAGCTGCATCGGCACCGAGTACTGCCGCTTCGGCCTGGGCGACAGCATGGGCCTGGCACAGCGCGTCGAGAAGCGCTTCCGTGGCGTCGACAGCCCGGCCAAGCTCAAGCTCGCCACCGCCGGCTGTCCGCGCAACTGCTCGGAGGCGATGGTCAAGGATATCGGCGCGGTCGCCATCGGCAACGACCGCTGGGAGATCTATGGCGGCGGCGCCGCCGGCGCGCACATCCGCAAGGGCGACGTGCTGTGCACGGTCGAGGGCGAGGACGCGGTGCTGCAGGTCACCTCGCGCTTCATGCAGTACTATCGCGGGCACGCGAAGTGGAAGGAGCGCACCTACAGCTTCCTCGAGCGCGTCGGCATCGAGCGGCTGCGCGCGGTGGTGGTCGAGGACAGCGACGGTCTGGCGGAGGCGCTCGACGCGGCCATGCAGCGTTCCATCGACGCCGCCTTCGACCCGTGGCAGGAGGCGACGGCGCCGCGCACCGCGAACCAGTTCACCGGCGTGCTGCTCGCCGAGGGGGCAAAGTCGTGAGCGCCATCCGGATCGCGCACCTCTCGGAGATCCCTCAGGGCGAAGGACGTCTGGTCGAGGTGTCGGGCCTGCAGCTGGCGGTGTTCCACACCCGCGACGGCGTGTTCGCAACCCAGCCGGACTGTCCGCATCGCCAGGGTCCGCTCGCCGACGGCCTGACCGGCACCGCCACCGTCATGTGCCCGCTGCACGACCGGACCTACGACCTGCGCACCGGCGCCGGCGTCAACACCGAGTTCCGCATCGCCACCTACCCGGTGGTCCTCGGCGCGAACGGGGCGATCCTGCTGACGGTGCAGCCCCGGGAGCTGCTGCAGGCTTGAAGCCGCGGCGCCCGGTGCTGCGGCGGATCAGGTGCCGCAGAAGGTCTGGTGCACCACTTCGTCCGGTCGCGGCGGATCGGCGTAGACCTCCAACCCGGGATGGTCGTCGAACGGCCTGGCGAGCACCGTCAGCAGCTCGTCGAGCGGCCGTCCTCCGGCGAGTGCCGCCTGCACGCGGTGGTTGCGGGCGATGAAGGCCGGATTGACCGCGCGCATCGCCTGCCGGCGCTCCGGCGTCAGCCCGCCCTCCCGCGCCAGACGCGCCCGCCAGGCCGCGGCCCAGCCGTCGAAGGCCTCCGGATCCGCGAACAGCGCGCGCGCCGGATCGTCCGTCGCGGTCGCCTCGCTCAGCCGCCGGAAGGTCAGGGTGAAGTCCGCCTGCTGTGCGACCATGCGCGCAAGCAGGTCCCCGATCAGCGCCGCGTCGTCCTCGCGCGCCTCTAAGAGGCCGAGCTTGCGCCGGAACGCCTCGAGGTAGGCGGCCTCGAACAACGCGGGATAGGCGTCGAGTGCCGCGTGCGCGGAGGCGAGCGCCGCCTCCTTGTCCTCGTCCAGCAGCGGCAGCAGCGCCTCCGCGAGGCGTGCGAGGTTCCAGTGCGCGATCCCCGGCTGGTTGCCGTAGGCGTAGCGGCCGTCATGGTCGATCGAGCTGTACACGGTGCCGGGATGGAACGCGTCCATGAAGGCGCACGGCCCGTAATCGATGGTCTCGCCGGCGACCGACATGTTGTCGGTGTTCATGACGCCGTGGATGAAGCCGACCGATTGCCACAGCGCCACCAGGCACGCGGTGCGGGCGATCACGCCGTCGAGCAGCGCGCGGTAGGGTTGCGCCGACGCCGCGGCGTGCGGCTCGTGCCGGGCGATCACGTAGTCGGCGAGCGTCCGCACGCCGTCGAGATCGCCGCGATGGCGGAAGAACTGGAACGTGCCGACGCGCACGTGGCTGCGGGCGATCCGGGTCAGCACCGCACCGGGCAGCGGCTCCTCGCGCAGGATGCGCTCGCCCGTGGTCACCACCGCGAGCGAGCGGGTGGTCGGGATGCCCAGGGCCGCCATCGCCTCGCTGACGATGGACTCGCGCAGGCACGGCCCCAGTCCGGCGCGGCCGTCGCCACGGCGCGAGAACGGCGTCGGTCCGGCGCCCTTGAGCTGGATGTCGCGACGCACGCCGTCGCGGTCGATCACCTCCCCGAGCAGCACCGCCCGCCCGTCGCCGAGCTGCGGCACCCAGTTGCCGAACTGGTGGCCGGCATAGGCCATCGCCAGTGGTGCTGCACCGTCGGGCACCAGGCATCCGGCGAGCACCGCCACACCCTCGGGTGCGGCGAGCGCGTCCGGGTCGAGGCCGAGATCCCGCGCCAGCGGCCGATTCAACCGCACCAGGCGGGGTGCCGCCACCGGCGTCGGATCGAGCCGCGCGAAGAACCGTTCGGGCAGCCGGGCATAGCTGTTGTCGAAGGCGGAGGGATCGACGGGCATGTCAGGCATCGGCGGCTTCCACGGCTTGCGACGGATCCGGGCGTGCCCGCGAAGGAGCTCCGGATCGAAGAGCACCAGGGCCGGCCGGTCACGCCGGACGCACGCCCGAACGCGGGATGACATCCGCGAGAACGTCGGCCGGGCGAAACCACGCGATTACGGAGATGGCCTGAAGGCAGAGCCGGTTCAAGGGCGCGGGCGGTTCGGGTTGAACCGAAGGACCGCGTTCCTCTCGCGGCCGGTAGCACGATATGACCCGGCGGGCGACGGCACGGCAATTTTGTTACGATAACGCATAGGTGATGGAGCCGCGGCAGTTAGTCGCAGGAGCGGGGACAGGGTCGGATAGACTTTCGATGGTTCGTTTTCTCCGAGTGCAGAGCCTGATCCTTTAGGATATCGCATGAAACATCTGAGCGTCGCGTTCGTACTGCTCGCAATGCCATCCAGCGTCGCACTCGCGCAAACCGCGATCGATCCCCAGGATACGGTGAACAACATCCCGATCGGAACCATCGGCAGCGACGCGGTCGCTGCCCTGCAGACCGGGATCACGACGCAGCAATCGTTGCTCAGCCCGCTCACGGCCGCCGGGGCAGACGGGAACCCGCACCTCTTGCTGTTCCCCCCCTCTTCGACCATCGGCAATGCCGGCGGTCCGATCCAGAACTATGTCTCGCCGAACAGCCTGATCCTCGGTGGGCTAGGATCCCAGAACGACGGCCACCTCATCGTACGCGGCACGACGGACGGTCCGTTCGACATGGGCACCCTGGTCTCGATCGCCATGACCAACAACCACGTGGCCGGCAGCCGCGCCGGGCTCGGCCCGGGAAACGGAGGCATCAGCAGCTATCCCGGCGGTCTCGACGGAGCGGCGCTGGGTGTAGTCGTCGGTGATGTCGCCCCGGAGATCTCCGTGGGTCAGGATTTCACGTCTTCGGACGGCGTCACGCACAGCGTCACCTACACCGCGACGACGGCGGTGATCGCGGCGATGTCCGGCACGCCTCCGACGTATTC
>CAXTOE010000201.1:0-878 GCA_964245685.1 uncultured Acetobacteraceae bacterium
ACGAAGGAGAAGAGCGAGCCGAAGGCGAAGTTGCGGTTCTGGAAGGCCGACAGGTCGACGATGGGCTGGCGCGCCGTGAAGGCCCGCCAGAAGAACAGCGCCGCGCCCAGCACCGAGGCGAGCCCGCAGGCCGCGACGGCGCCCGCGCCCGGCCACGCGCCGATCAAGCTCGGCGGCGGGCAGGCGACGGCGCGGCCGCTGCTGCCGGAGGTCGGCGCGGTGATCGCGGTCGCCTCCGGCAAGGGCGGCGTCGGCAAGTCCACCACCGCGGTCAATCTCGCGATCGGGCTGCAGCGCCTCGGCCTCTCGGTCGGCCTGCTCGACGCCGACATCCACGGCCCCAGCCTGCCGCGCATGCTGGGCGTGCACCGCCAGCCGGCGCTGCGGGACGGGCTGATGCAGCCGATCGAGGCGTGGGGCCTGCGCGCTATGTCGATCGGCTTCCTGGTCGAGGAGCGCACGGCGATGATCTGGCGCGGCCCGATGGTGATGGGCGCACTCGGCCAGCTGCTGGGCGAGGTGGCCTGGGGCGCGCTGGACCTGCTGGTGGTCGACATGCCGCCGGGCACCGGCGACGCGCAGCTGACGCTGGCGCAGAAGGTGAAGCTCGCCGGCGCGGTGATCGTCTCCACGCCGCAGGACATCGCCCTGCTCGACGCGCGCCGCGGGGTGGCGATGTTCGAGAAGACCGGCGTGCCGGTGCTGGGCCTGGTCGAGAACATGTCGTTCTTCTGCTGCCCGAACTGCGGCCACCGCAGCGAGCTGTTCGGCCATGGCGGGGCGCGTCGGGAAGCCGATGCGCTGGGCGTGCCGTTCCTCGGCGAGATCCCGCTGCTGCTCGACATACGCGCGAGCGCCGACGCCGGCACGCCCAGCGC
>CAXTOE010000201.1:888-5602 GCA_964245685.1 uncultured Acetobacteraceae bacterium
TCATGGCGGACGCTCCCGACAGCGAGGCCGGCCGCGCCTACGGCCGCCTCGCCGCGCAGGTCGCGGCGTCGCCCGGGCTCGGCCGGCTGCTCAGTGCGCGGCGCAGTCGGTCCGACCGCTCCCCACGCAGTCCTGGTAGTTGACCATCGCCTTGACGTAGGGGAACGCGTACAGGCCGCCCGCCATCAGCCCGAGCAGCACCGCGAGCACGATGAACGGCGTGAAGTCCGGCAGCTTGCGCGGCGGCGGCTCCTCGGTCATGGCGGCGCGAGGGCCGCCATCATCTCGTCCCACTCGCGCCGGCTCAGCCCGCTCGCCGCCTGGTCGAGGCGCTCGCCCGCCAGCATCCGGCGCAGTGCCGCCAGCATCGAGGCGGAGAAGCTGAAGGCGCCGAGCCGATACTCCTCGAAGGCGGCGCAGGCCTGCGGCACCCAGGCGCGCACCGTGTCCAGCATCGCCTCGGCATAGACCCGGATCTCGTACTGGGCGTGTGGGTCGAGGCGAAGGGCGAGGAAGTTCAGCAGGTTGTGCAGGTCGGCCTTCCAGTACCACTGGGTATAGGTGTTGAGTGTCAGGTTCATCCGCGCCAGCTCGCGCGCCAGGCCGTAACCTCGACCCTCGCCTTCGCCCTGCGGGTCGCCCTCCTCGCCGAGCATCAGCGCGTAGTGGTCGTGGCAGCGCGAGGCGTCGTCGCGCAGCAGCTCCAGCACGGCGGCCGCGTCATCGCCGGAGAGCACGGCGCCGCGTCCCTGCCGGTTGCTCTCGCTCTGCGCGGCGAGCTGCGCCGGCTCGGGGATGTAGAACTCGCGGTCCAGGATCGAGTAGCGCGCCGAGTACTCGTTGATGCTGGCCATGCGGTGCCGGATCCACTGCCGGGCTACGAAGATCGGCAGCTTCACGTGGTACTTGATCTCGCACATCTCGAACGGGGTGGAGTGGCGGTGCCGCATCAGGTAGCGGATCAGGCCGCGATCCTCGCTCACCTTTCGTGTGCCGCGGCCATACGAGACGCGCGCCGCCTGCACGATGGCCCCGTCATCGCCCATGTAGTCGACCACCCGGACGAAGCCGTGATCCAGCACCGGCATCGGGCTGTGCAGCAGCGCCTCCAGCGCCGGCACCGTGGCCCGCCGGGTCTGGCTGGTGTGATCGCCGAGGGCTTGCAGCTCGGCGTGCTGGTCTGGGCTCAGGATCATCCGCCGGGTGTAGCATCAGCGGCGCGGGGCCTTCCATAGCCCCTGTTTTGTGACTATATGCGGTGCGTCGCGCCAACCGGCACGACTATGGCGATAAACGGTGCGTGGAATAATCGTTGTGGACCCGGGGGCAGTGCCCGGCGCCTCCACCATCCTCCGGATCCCTGGCTGCGAGGGACGGATCATGGGGGCGAAACAGGTTCGACACGCGTGGTAAAGACGAATCTTTTGCCCGGCATTGTACCGCCGTTATCGGGCTAAAACACAGGTGCCAACGATAATTTCGAGGCGCTCGCTGTCGCTGCATAAGTGACAAGCGCGGTTCGGGGGGGCACCGGGCAACAGAAGCCCCCCCACTCTGTACGGTCGTGACGTGGACGACGGGAGATAGGCCGATGCGCGACGAGACTGACGGTGACGGCCTGGCCGAAGAGGCCGGCGCGCTGCCGCCGAGCCTGCTGCCGTACGAGGGCTGGATCGAGCAGGCCTATCGCGAGGTGATGATCCGCGCACTCGGCTTCGCCCAGGCGCAGGGATTGCCGGGTGCGCACCATTTCTACATCACCTTCCGGACCACCGCACCCGGCGTGCAGATCCCGACGCGGCTGCTGGCGCAGTACCCGCAGGAGATGACCATCGTCCTGCAGCACCAGTACTGGGACCTCAAGGTCGACCTCGCCGCGGGCGCCATGAGCGTCGGGCTGTCATTCGGCAGCGTGCCCTCGACGCTGGTGATCCCGTTCAAGGCGATAAGCGGCTTCGCCGATCCGCAGGTGCGCCTCGTGCTGCGCTTCACCGTCCCGGAGCTCGACGAGGCGCCGGTCGAGGCGAGCCGGCCTGCCCCGGTGCCCGCCGCGGTCCTGGCACCACCGGCGCCGCAGCCGGTGCAAGCCACGGCCGAAGCCTCACCGGAGAGCGACGAGGTGGACGAGACCCGGCAGGTGGTCAGCCTCGACGCCTTCCGGCGCCGCGGTCCCACGCCGAGCTGACTGCCGGCCGCGATAGGACATGGACATGAACGTGTCGCCAACGCGGCCGCCGGCCTCTCCCGGCTCGCGCAACGGCTTCGCCTACGCGCCGATGTTTCCGCTCGGCCCGGACACCACGCCGTGGCGCAGGCTGGAGATCGAGGGCGTCTCGACGCTGCGGTGCGACGGCAGGACGGTGCTGCGGATACAGCCAGAGGCGCTCAGCGCGCTCGCCGCGGCGGCCTTCCGCGACGTCAGCCACCTGCTGCGCCCGGGCCACCTGGCACAGCTGCGCCGCATCCTCGATGATCCGGAGGCCTCGGACAACGACCGTTTCGTCGCACTCGACCTGCTGAAGAACGCGGCGATCGCCGCTGGCGGTGTGCTGCCGATGTGCCAGGACACCGGGACGGCCATCGTGTTCGGCAAGAAGGGGCAGCGCGTCTGGGTCGAGGGCGACGAGGAGGAGGCGCTGTCGTACGGGGTGCACCGCACCTACACCGAGACCAACCTGCGCTACTCGCAGATGGCGCCGCTGACCATGTTCGACGAGGTCAACACCGGCAATAACCTGCCGGTGCAGTTCGACATCGCGGCCGCGCCGGGCGAGCATCACGCCGACGAGCTGCAGCTGATGTTCATCGCCAAGGGCGGCGGCTCGGCCAACAAGACCTTCCTGTTCCAGGAGACCCGCGCGCTGCTGGCCTCTCGCGAGAAGCTGCTGGACTGGCTCGGCACCCGCATCCGCACGCTCGGCACCTCTGCCTGCCCGCCCTACCACCTGGCGATCGTGATCGGCGGCACCTCGGCCGAGCTCACTCTCAAGACGGTCAAGCTCGCCTCGACGCGCTGGCTCGACGGGCTGCCCACCGAGGGCAGCAAGACCGGTCACGCCTTCCGCGACACCGCGCTGGAGCAGGAGGTGCACGCGCTGACCGGCTCGCTCGGCATCGGCGCGCAGTTCGGCGGCAAGTATTTCTGCCACGACGTGCGGGTGGTGCGGCTGCCGCGCCACGGCGCCAGCCTGCCGGTCGGCATCGGCGTCTCCTGCTCGGCGGATCGCCAGATCAGGGCCAAGGTGACGCCCGAGGGCGTGTTCCTCGAGCAGCTCGAGACCGACCCGGCGCGCTTCCTGCCCGACACCACCGACGCGATCCTGGGCGGCGACGTGGTCGAGGTCGACCTCAACCGACCGATGCCCGAGATCCGCGCGCTGCTGTCGCGCCACCCGGTGAAGACAAGGCTGTCGCTGACCGGCACCGTCGTGGTGGCGCGCGACATCGCGCACGCCATGTTCAAGCAGCGGCTCGATCGCGGCGAGGGCCTGCCCGACTACCTCAAGGACCACCCGGTGTACTATGCGGGCCCCGCCAAGACCCCGGAGGGCATGGCCACCGGCTCGTTCGGTCCCACCACCGCCGGACGCATGGACAGCTACGTCGCCGCCCTCCAGCAGGCCGGCGGCTCGTTGGTGATGCTGGCCAAGGGCAACCGCTCGCGCGCGGTGCGCGATGCCTGCCAGGCGCATGGCGGCTTCTATCTCGGCTCGGTCGGCGGCCCTGCGGCGCGCCTGGCGCAGGACTGCATACGGCGCGTCGAGGTGCTGGAATATCCGGAGCTCGGCATGGAGGCGGTGTGGCGGATCGAGGTGGAACGGTTCCCGGCCTTCATCGTCATCGACGACAAGGGCCACGATTTCTACGACGGCCTGACCTGAGATGCGCTTCACCGTCGACCGGCTCGACCACATCGTCATCACCTGCCGCGACCTCGAGGTGACCTCGTCGTGGTACCAGCGCGTGCTCGGCATGGAGCGCGAGGAGTACGGCCGCAACCGGCGCACCGCGCTGCGCTTCGGCGGCCAGAAGATCAACCTGCGGCCGTACGGCGCCGAGGGCTGGAGCACCGCCGACGACGCGCTGCCGGGCAGCCAGGACCTGTGCTTCGTCACCGCGGTGCAGGCCGAGGACATCGTCGAGCATCTCGAGCAGTGCGGTGTGGCGGTGATCGACGGTCCCACCCCCCGGATCGGCGCGCTGGGCCCGACCACCTCGGTCTACTGCCACGATCCGGACGGCAACCTGATCGAGCTCGCCAGCTACGCCGGCTGAGCCGGGCCGCCCAACCGGGCGCGGATCTCGTTCCAGCACCATTGCCATCGTGAAGAACGCTGTTCTACGTTGACCAGCAGGGGAGCGTGGTTTTCACGCACCTGCGCTGTCAAATACGCGACGGTGCTCACCCACCGTCGTCGCCGGGAACCAGGCCTTGACCTCATTAAAGGATGCGTCGCGCCGGGCCGCACGCGCGCTCGCCACCACCGCCCTGCTCTGCAGCGCCTTGCTCTGCACGAACCTTCCGACGGTGGCGCGAGCCCAGGCGCCGGCCCAGGCGCCGGCCCCGGCACAAGCAGCTGGGACACCCGCGCCGGCTGCTGCCGCCGCGCCGCCGGTGCA
This sequence comes from uncultured Acetobacteraceae bacterium, assembly GCA_964245685.1. Classification (GTDB taxonomy): domain Bacteria; phylum Pseudomonadota; class Alphaproteobacteria; order Acetobacterales; family Acetobacteraceae; genus Lichenicoccus. Next base: position 5,509 of record CAXTOE010000201.1, read on the forward strand.
GTCGCTGACCATTACTCCCAACCCGCAGCAGTCGCCGCGGCTCGAGCTGCAGCCGCAGTTCAACGCGCTGCCGGAGACGCTGCGCAACCCGACC
>CAXTOE010000202.1:0-5593 GCA_964245685.1 uncultured Acetobacteraceae bacterium
CATGCAGGGGGTGGGCGAGGCGCTGGGCCCGGTGCCGGCCCTGCCAGGGCTCGGCATGGTGCTAGTCAATCCCGGCGAGGAGGACACCACCGCGTCTGTGTTCCGCGCCCGCGAGCCGGGCTTCAGCCGGCCGGCGAGGCTGCCGCGGGCCTGGCCGGACACGGCGTCGCTGGTGGCGTGGCTGGACGGGCTGTCCAACGACCTGGAGGCGCCGGCGCAGCTCATCTGCCCCGCGATCGGCGACGTGCTCTCGGCGCTGCGGGCGCTGCCCGGCTGCCGCCTCGCGCGCATGAGCGGGTCGGGCGCCACCTGCTTCGGCCTGTTCGACGATCCGCAGGCCGCCGTCCGGGCGAGGGCGGGTCGCCGCTGGCCCTCCGGCTGGTGGGTGTGGTCCGGCGGACTGCACCGTCCGGTATGACGAGGGCCGCCAGACGCCTGGCCAGGGCTCCCCGCCTGCTCTATTATAATACAGTCTAGCAACGAATTCCGGGGTCCAAGATGAGCGCACGCATGCGGGTCAGCGTCGCCTCCGATGCGCAGAGCGCCACCCTGAGCCTGCTGCCCGACAGCGGCCTCGAGGGGGACATCACGTTGAACCTCGACCAGATCACGCAGCTCATCGTGGGCCTGGGACAGGCACGCATGGCGATGGTGCAGAAGGCGCCGATCCCGCCGATCGAGGGCGCGCAGTTCAATCCGGTGTTCAAGACGCAGTGGGTGGTGCAGCCCGAGGCCCTGACCGAAGGCTCGGTGATCGCCTTCCAGCATCCCGCCTACGGTCCGGTCGGCTTCGTGCTGCCGGCGTCGGCGATCGAGAAGGTGGTGCGGGCGCTGACCGTGCATATGGGGATGGTGCACAGCCAGGCGGGCGATCAGCGCAGGCCGAGTTGAGGCCGTCGCGTATTGCGCTGGCGGGACGTTCGGCGAAACTCGTCATGGTCGCGAGCCTCGCCGGCTTCGCCCTGCTGGTGACCGGCAACAACCTGGTCGATTACGGCTCCAACGCCCTGTTCGTGCGTCACGTGCTGAGCATGGACACCACCTTCCCGGCGAACGCCCTGCTCGGCCGGGCGCTGCCGCATCCCTGGCAGGGGCGACTGGCCTACGGCGCGATCATCGCCGGCGAGGCCTGCACCGGGCTCGCGTTCGCCGCCGCCGCGGTGGCGATGCTGCGCGCGCTGCGTGCCCCGGCCGCCGCGTTCGAGCGCGCCAAGCTGTTCGTCCACCTGGGCGCGGCGCTCGGCTTCCTGGTCTGGTTCACCGGCTTCATGGTGATCGGCGGCGAATGGTTCGTGATGTGGCAGTCGCGGCTGTGGAACGGCCAGGAGGCAGCGTTCCGCTTCTTCCTCACCCTGCTCGCGGTGCTGATCTACGTGAACCAGCGCGAGCCGGCAGACGGCTGATCGCGGCGGCGGCGAGGCCGAGGCCGGCCATCACGGCGAGCTTGTGCCGCGACGTGAACAGCGCCGCACTCACCTTGTGCGACCGCTCGTCGAAACGCCCGTGTGCCGCGTAGTCGCCGGGCACGCTGTGGTGCAGGTTGTCCGGCGCGTCCGGGTCCGCCGCCTCGTGGCCGAGCTGGCCGGAATAGCCCACGCGCGACAGGTAGCGGTCGGCGAGGCCGGCGGCGATGCGGTTCGCCATGATCGCCATCACCGTCGAGAAACCCAGCCAGACCTCGCGCCGATGGTGGAAGGCTGCGAACACGATCGCGCGCGCCGGGATCTCCGGCTCGAAGATCGGCGGCATCGGCTGCGCGAGCTTGCCGGTCCGGTTCAGCGCCCAGGCGAACTGCGGCGTGTTCACCGCCGGCAGGTGCACCATGGTCAGGTGGATGTCGTCGCCGTCATGCAGGATCTCCGAGCGCAGGCTGTCGGTGAAGCCGCGTATCGCCGACTTGGCGCCGCAATATACCGACTGCAGCGGCACCGAGCGGTAGGCCAGCGCGGAGCCGACGTTGACGATGGTGCCCGTGCCGCGCCGTCGCATCCGGCGCAGCGCGGCCATGGTGCCGTGCACGGTGCCGAGATAGGTGACCGCGGTGCCGCGCAGCACGTCGCCGGCACTCAGCTCGGCGACCGGGGCGAAGACGGTCGCCATCGCGTTGTTCACCCACACGGTGATCGGTCCCAGCGCGGCCTCGATCCGGTCCGCCGCGGCCTCCACCGCCTCGCTGTCGGCGACGTCGGCGATCGCCACCGTCGTGCGCACCCCGTAGGCGCGCATCTCCTCGGCGGCCGCCTCCAGCCGCGCCGCGTTGCGGCCGAGCAGCCCGACGTCGCACCCCTTCTTGGCGAACTCGCGCGCGGTCGCGCGGCCCACGCCGGCGCCGGCGCCGGTGATCACCACCACATGGTTCGTCATACGCCTCCGCTCCCGCGCTGCTGCTCACCTGCGAACGCTCGCCACGCGACGGCGGTTCTGCCGCGGCGGCTTCGCGCGGGCCAGAGGGCACGGCAGTGAAATGAACGCTGGCTGCGGCCGTCCGGCGATGTCACAAGGGCCGCGGCACCCTGCACCGGAAGGCTGACACAGTTGATCGGACTCCTGGCGGCCTGGATCACAGCCGCGATCTCTGCCGGCGGCTACGGCGGTGTCGCGGCTCTGATGATGATCGAATCGGCCTGCATCCCGCTGCCCTCCGAGATCATCATGCCGTTCGCCGGGTACCTCGTCTCCACCGGCCGCTTCAGCCTTTGGATGGTGGCGCTGGCCGGGGCGATCGGCTGCAACCTCGGCTCCACGATCGCCTACTGGATCGGCGCCTCGGGCGGACGCCGCTTCGTGGACCGCTACGGGCGCTGGGTGCTGCTCGACCACGGCGACCTGGACGTGGCCGAGCGCTTCTTCGCGCGCTTCGGCACGCCGGCAGTGCTGCTGGCGCGGCTGCTGCCGGTGGTCCGGACCTTCATAGCACTTCCCGCAGGCATGGGCCGGATGCGGCAGCTGCCGTTCCAGCTCTACACCTTCGTGGGCTCGCTGATGTGGTGCTACGCGCTCGCCGCGGTCGGCGACCAGCTCGGCCGGCGCTGGGAAAGCGATCCGCGTCTGCGGGCGGTGATGCAGCAGCTGCATCTCGTGGTCGCCGCGATCCTGCTGGCGGCCGTCGCCTGGTTCCTCTGGCACAAGCTGCGCCGTCGCCGCGTCTGAGACGGGGTCCGGCTCCGGGACATCGGCCGCTCGGAGAGCGTCAACCGGGATCCTGGCTCGCCTGCGCGATCGAACGTCGTTGTCATCCCAATATGGCGGTGGAAAGATCTGTTCATGAGGCGGCCTGTTCTCGTGCAGGATGCAACAGATGGTCGAGTACGTCTTCGCGCCCACCACTCTCGTCCAGAACGTCGATTGGGACGACCCCTCCATCTGGAGCGGCGGCGTGGTCCCCGCCACGACGGATGCGGACGTCGTACTGCCGGAGATCGTCCAGCTCGGCGACGGGCCGACCGCGGGCAACGCCTACCCATACTTCATGGCCCTCTCGTCCGACCAGAGCTACGCCATCGACACGATCAGCATCGCGGACAACTACCTGATCCTCGGCGGCGCGCTCGCGGTCGCCGGCGCGCTGTCCCTGATCAACAACGGTGAGATCGACCTGGCCGGAGGCACCCTGGCGTTCGGGGCGCTGCAGAATGACGGCGTAGATATCCAGGGCCAGGGAACCATCACGAGTGCTGCCGCCATCACCAACAGCGGACGGATCATCGGCGATGGCCTGACGATCTCGGTCGAAGCTCTCCAGAATACCGGTGGCCTGATCGCGGAGCCCGGCGATCTGATCGTGCATGCCGAGGGCGCCGGCGGCAGCCTCGTGGACGGCACCCTGACCGGGGGCACGTTCGAGGCGTTGCCCGGCGGCACACTTGATCTCGACATGGGCGGCCTGATCGTCCGCGACGAGGCCACGATCGATCTCGGCTCGGCGATCGCCTCGGCAAACGGGGCGGTCACGGCCGGCGCGATCGAGAGCGTCGATCCGGCGAGCGGCCAGACGCTCTTCCTGCAGCAGATGCTGCAGCAGGTCGACGGGTCGGGCAGCCTCAATCTGGTCAACCAGGGCTACAGCACCGCCGAGGTGCTGACGATTGCAGGGAGCCTCACCCTCTCGAGCGGCGCGTCGCTCTCCGCTGCCCAGCTGGTGGTCGTGGCCGGCGGCAGCGTCAGCGGCAACGGCAAGGTGGCCGGCCCGATCATCGATGACGGCACCATCACCGGCAACGCTTCGGACGTCGCTGCCGCCACCCTGGACGTACGAGGACCGGTCAGCGGAACAGGCCTGCTCGTCGTCGGCTCCGATCCCGACCTTACGGCACAGTCGGATGACAACATCCCCTACGATCAGCACGGCGTCTTCGCGCTGGAGCTGGGTGCGGCCGTCTCCGTCGATGTCTCGTTCGCTGACAGTGCGGGGATCCTGATCCTGGACGATCCGCAGGATTTCACCGGCACCATCACGCCGACCGCCCCGCAATACAGCAGCAGTGGCGACATCGCCGCCGGCGTCGCGCCGCCATCGATCGTCGACACCATCCAGCTGACCGGCATCGCGCTTGGTGCCGTCACCAGCGAGAGCTATAGCGGCGATGCGACCGGCGGCGTGCTCACGATCCTGGTCGCCGGCGTCGCCCGGACCCTCCGCTTCGCCGGCGACTTCACCACGGCCAGCTTTGTCCTCTCCGCCGGACCTCAGGCAGTCTCTTCCTCGCCACCCAGCCTCGACATCGCCGTCACGCCGGTTCCCGGGGCGCCGACCATCGGTCTAGCCCTGTCCGGCGGTGGCAGCGCCGCGCTCGCGATCGTCAACACCGGCACGCCCACGATGACCGGCACCGTCCCAGCTGGCGCCACGCTGCTGCTGACGGCCGATGGCAGCGTCGCGGAAGGCAGCCCGCTACCGACGGCCAAGCCGGGCGACGCTCGCGGCACCTACGATGCGCCTCTCACGACCGCGCTCTCATCGGGAACGCATCAGATCACCGCCGTGGCCACCAACCCGGCCGGCAGCGCCGCCTCCACGACTTCGTCGCTCCTCGTGCTGCCCGATCCGGTCGAAGGCGTCAGCACCGCCGCGGTAAGCTCGGCTCAGATCGCGGCCCTGCTCGATCAGGGCGCGCGCATGCAGTTCGTCTCCGGCACCGAGGCGATCCGGCTGACCGACGGCACCCTCTCGGTCGGTCCCGACACGGATCAGGCGCTGGTGCAGCGCCTCTACGAAGGTCTGCTGGAACGAGGGGGCGATCCGGCCGGCCTCGCCGGGTTCACGTCGCAGGTCGCCACGGCGGGCGCCGCCTCGGTCGCGACCGCCATGCTGGACAGCCCGGAGTTCCAGCATCTGCACGGCGCGGTCGCCGGCATGAGTGACACCGGGTTCGTGACACTGCTTTATCAGGGTCTGCTCGGGCGCGCGCCGGATCCATCGGGCCTCGCGAGCTATGTCCGGTCGCTCGAGAACGGCGTCTCGTTCGGCGCCGTCGCCGCCGATATCGCGCAATCGCCGGAAGCAAAGGCCAATCTTGCTGCGGACACGGGCGATCTCTGGTTGCCGGATCCCGACGGCGCCCTGGTGACCCAGCTCTACGAGACGGCCTTCGGC
>CAXTOE010000203.1:0-5579 GCA_964245685.1 uncultured Acetobacteraceae bacterium
GCGGTGCCGTCGGTCTCGAACCACCGCCCGTGCGCGAACACGACCCGTTCGGGCTGCAGCGCCAGCAGCCGCTCCGCGGCACTCGCCGCGTCCTGGCGCCGCCACTTGATCACGGCGCGGAGATAGGGCGGCGGCATGCCGTCCGGGGTGGTGCTCCCGAAGGCGCGCGCCAGCGGCCGCATCGGCGGCGGCAGCTTCTCGGCCTCGAGGTTGAGCACGAGATCGGTCAGCACCAGGGTGCGCGTCGGCCGGTGGAACAGCGCCACCTCGCGGAAGCCCAGGCCGCCTGGAACCCCCACCAGCGCGATCACGTCGCCCCAGGCCGAGGGCGCCTGCTCCGTCAGGTCGTGCTCGAGCCGCACCCCGCTGTTTCGCACCTGCGACCGCTCGCGCAGGCCGGGTGCCGCCCAGGTGATCGCGTCCGGACAGGCATCCTGCCAGCCCTGCAGGAAGGTCCAGTGCGCGACGTTGGGGGCGACCAGGTGGCGGATGCGGCCGAGCGCCTCGAGCTCCTGCTTCAGCTGCAGGCTGAACCGCGTCGGCGAATGCAGCAGCAGGTCGCCGTCCGGCAGCCGGATCACCGTCATGCGCGCCGGCAGCACCGCCCCGAGCATGCCGGGCAGCAGGCTGTCGACGATGAACAGATCGTCCGCGATCGGCTTGGGGGTGTCGAGCGGCGGATAGCCGGCGGCGTCCGGCTGCGTCGCGGCACCGTCGAGCAGCCGCTGCACCGGACCGGAGCCCTGACCGGGACCGCTGAGCGGTGTCGCGCTGCTGAGGGCGACCACGGCGAGTTCGCCGAGACCGAGCCCGAACAGCAGCGCGCGCGCCCCGATCGGCTGGCGGCGCATCAGGATGGCGGCGGCGCAGAAGCCGGCGCCGCCCAGCGCGTCGAGCGCCAGATGCTGCCGCATGGTCAGCCGCGGCCGCAGGCCGCCCTCGTAGTCGGTCAGCGCGGCATAGGTCGCATGGCCGAGTGCCGTGAGGCCGAGCAGGCGGCGCACCGCGGGCGGCAGCGACCGCGCACGGGTCAGGGTGCCGACCAGCGAGACCACCGAGTAGTCGACGAGTCCGTGCGCGCGGGTGGAGATCATGACAGGCGTCCTGGCTGCTGTACCGGACCCAACGGCACAGCGGCGTCGCGGATGCCTCGGCGGATCAGCCGACGATGCTGCCCCCCGGGGCGGTGACGTCCACCAGCGTGATCCTGGTGCCGTCGACCAGGCTGACCACGGTCGAGCCGCCGCTCGTGGTGACGTGCACGTCTCCGGCGGCGTAGCCGAACAGGTCGATCCTGTCGGTGCTCGGCTTGAACCCGTTCAGCACGTCGGTGCCGCCGGCGGCGCCCTTGACCACGTCGTAGACGCTGGGGCCGCTGCCCTCGGTGACCGATGCCGAGCCGGAACCCAGCACCGCCTGCAGCGAGCCGGTGCCGCCGGTGACGACGGTGCTGCCGGATCCGGCGAAGATCAGGCTGGCGCCGTTGCCGGTCTCGATGTTCGAGCCGCCGGTGCCGGCGACCACCAGCATGTTGCCGCCCCGGCCGGTCACCGTCAGCGCGCCGGCTCCGCCGACGATCGAGTCGGCACCGCTGCTGCTGCCGGCGATGGCCATGGCGCCGGAGCCGCCGAAGGCGGCGTCACCCTCCTGGGCATCGACGGTGAGCGCACCGGCGCCGCCGACGATGATGTCGCCGCCGCCGGCGCCGCCGTTGACGGTCGTCGGACCGGCCGCGATGAACATCTCGTCCCCGGCGCCGCCGCCGGTCAAGGTGGTGTGGGCGCCGGCGGCACTCTGCGAGACGAAGATGTTGTGGCCGCCGCTGCCGCCGGCGAAGCTGCCGCCGCCGCTGCCGCCGAAGATGATCGCCGCGCCGGATCCGCCGGCGACCGAACTGGCACCGGTGCCGCCGATGAACAGCAGGGATCCCGAGCTGCCGTCGACGGTCACCTGCCCGGCGGAGGCGAAGATGGTGTCGGCACCGCCGCCCGCCTGGACGGTCGTGCCGGCCGCCGCCCGGTAGAATTGCGCGCCACCGCCCAGGGTGACGGTGCCGCCGGCGACGTCCGGCTCGGCGCCGATCGCGGTCGCGGCACTGATCGGGATGCCCGCCGGGAGCACCAGTTCGCGCGAGCCGGCCGAGGTCCCGTCGGAGGTGAACAGCGCCTGCTTGCCGGCGGTGTCGGTGCCCTCGAACACGATGCCGCCATCGACCGCGGTGATGCCGCCCTGGAGTGCGCCCAGACCGGCGACGCTGATCTGCGTGGTGCCCGCGACCGTGCCGTCGGTGACGAACAGGGCTTCGGGATCGGTGCTGCCGACGCTCGGTTCCGGCTCGAGGAAGAACACCTTGCTGCCGGATGCGACCGCCCCCTCGGTGCCCTCTCCGTTGCTGGTGAGCGACACGGTCCCGGCCTTCGTGCCGTCGGTCGCGAACAGGCCGTAGCCGCTGTCGAAGAACACCTTGCCGTTCGCCGCGAGGTAGCCGCCCGGCACGCGGACCGGCGCGTCGGCCGGACCGTTGACCAGGATCTCGGCGGTGCCCGCGGCGGTGCCGTCGGTGGACCAGACGCTGATGTTGTTCGCGGCGTCGGTGGCGGTGAAGATGGCGCGCCCATCGGTCACGGCGCCGCCGAAGCGGACGTCGCTGCCCAGGGCCGCGTCGACCAGAGCGTGTGTCCCCGCTGCGGTGCCGTCGGTGACCCAGAGCGGTCCCGAGCCGTCCGCGTTGCTCTGGTCGATGAACACCGTCCTGCCGTCGGCCACCGGGCTGATGTCGGCGGGGTTCAGCGACACGCCGCTCGGCGTGATGCTGTAGGTGCCCGCCGCGGTGCCGTCGGTGCGCCACAGACCCACGTTGGCCTGGTTGCCGTCGTAGGCCTGAAAATAGCCGACGCCGTTCGACACCACGATGTTCGAGGTGGCGACCCCGCTCTCGATCTCGGTGAAGCTGCCGCCGTCGCCGCTGGCCCAGATGCCGGGGACCCGCTCCTCGGTGTTGCCGGAGGTGAGGACCTTGTCGTCGAGCACCCAGAGACCCTCGGGCGTGGCGGGGCCACCCTTTCCGTCGACCAGGCTGTCCGTGGTGCCCGCCGCGGTGCCGTCGGTCCGGTAGACCTCCAGGTAGTCTTCTCCGACCGCATGCTGGGTCTGGTCGAGGCCGAGGAACAGCGTCTCGCCGTCGAACTCGGTGAAGTCGTAGCCGGACGGATCCGCGGCGAAGTCGAACCGGGACAGGCCGAGATCGACGGTCCCGGCCGCAGTGCCGTCGCTCGAGAACAGGTCGGTGCCGGCGGCGGTCTGCGCAGAAAATAGGAAGCGGCTCATCCCTTGATCCCCGATTGCCGTGACGGGCGTGATGACCGTCTATTTTTGCGACAGGATAACGATAATGTAGATGACCGGTGGAATTTGGTCTGCAGATATCGACACGTTATGGCAACGGACACCTATGCGGCCGTTGCATGTCTGTCCGCCGACGCGGCGCTCGGTCATCCGGCGGACCGGACCGGCATCGGCATGAGGAGCTCGGCCTGCGGACCTCCCGTCGGCGCCAGCAGGCGACCGAAGCGGAGGCGGAACAGCAGCAACGCGCCGCCGCCGCACGCCACCAGCGCCGCGTGCAGCAGCCAGAACGTGGCGGTGGGCATGGTTTGCAGCAGGCCGCCGAGCCAGCCGACCGCCATGTTGGCCAGGAACAGGTGCAGGTAATAGACGCCGATCATCAGCCCCGACACCGCGCGGGGTGCCGCGCGCGAGAACAGCGCCAACCCGACCGGCAGCACGTTGGCGATGCCGACCGAGTTGACCACGTGGAACGCGAGCCCCCATGCCAGCCCAACCTTGTGGCCGCTCGCCGCCTCCTGCGCGCTGGCCAGCGACAGGATCAGCGGCGCCGCCGCCGCGATCAGCGTGCCGACGGCGAGCTTGGTGATCTCGTCGGGTTCCGGTCGGTGCCGCGCCCACCAGCGCCAGAACAGCATCGACAGCACGATCCCGCCGGTGGCGATGACGGCGTCGAGCGAGAGCAGCCAGGTGACCGGCATCGACCGGCCGAAGAACACCAGGTCGTAGTTGGCGTCGGCCCAGACCAGGTAGGCGTTGAAGGTCTGCATGTTGCCCAGCATCGCCAACGCCAGCGCCGGCAGCAGGGCGACCAGCACCGCGACCGTCCTGCCTTCCCCCGGTGCCAACCTGGGCCTGCGGCCGACCGCGACGCGGGGCGGCGGCTCGACGGGCAGCCAGCGCCGGCCGGCGCGGTAGACGCCGAGCCCGATCAGCATGCCGACGCCGGCGGCACCGAAGCCCCAGTGCCAGCCCACCTCCTGACCGAGCGTGCCGCAGACCAGCGGCGAGACGATCACCGCCAGGCTCACCGCGATCAGGAAGATCTGGAACGCCTCGGCGCGCCGCAGGTCGCCGGTGGGATAGAGCTCGCCGACCTGGCTGGAGATGTTGCCCTTGAAGCAGCCGACGCCGACCAGCAGGCAGGCGAGTGCAGCCAGGAACGAGGCGTCGAACGCCATCAGGAAGTGGCCGGCGGCCATCAGCAGCGCGCCGAGCGTGACGGTGCGGGTGCGGCCGAGCAGGCGGTCGGCGAGCAAGCCGCCGGCCAGCGGGGTCAGGTAGACGCCGCCGGCGTAGAGCCCGAAGATCACGGAGGCCAGCGCCGGCGTGGAGAGCGGCCCGTAGACGCGCTCGATCGCGGCGCGGAAGCCTGGAAAGCCGGCGACGTGTCCGACATGGCTGGGCAGCAGCAGGTGCTGGCCCATGTAGAGCACCAGCAGCGCCTGCATGCCGTAATAGGAGAAGCGCTCCCAGGCCTCGGCGAACACCAGGAAGGCGAGGCCAGGCGGATGACCGAGCACAAGCCTCGGCGGTGCGGCCGGCATCGTCCCGCTCAGGCCTGCTTGATCTCGATCAGGTTGCGCCGGATGGCGCGGCCGCGCTCGATGCGGTCGACGATGAAGGCGTCGTCGCCCCAGCGTATCGCGCGCGCCATCGCCTGCGCGTCCTCGGTGAAGCGGGCCAGCATCTCCAGCAGCGCCTCGCGGTTGCTGAGGAAGATGTCGCGCCACATCACCGGGTCGGAGGCGGCGATGCGGGTGAAGTCGCGAAAGCCGGTGGCGGCGAACTCCAGCACCTCGCCGCGTGTCTCGTCGGCGAGGTCGTCGGCGGTGCCGCAGATGGTGAAGGCGAGCAGGTGCGGCAGGTGGCTGACGATCGCCAGCACCCGGTCGTGGTGGGCAGGGTCCATCTCCCGCGTCCGCGCGCCGCATAGCCGCCACAGCCGCTCGATCCGCTCGACGGCCTCGCGGTCGGTGCCGTCGGGCGGCGTCAGCAGGCACCAGCGGCCCTCGAACAGGGTGGGATACCCGGCATCCGGGCCGGAATACTCGGTCCCGGCCAGCGGATGGCCCGGCACCAGGGCGATGTCGTGGCGCAGGATCGGCAGGATCTCGCGCAGCATGGACTGCTTGGTCGAGCCGACGTCGCTGAGGATCGCACCCGGCGCCAGGTGCGGCATGACCGCCGCCGCCACGCCGCCGAGCGCGCCGACCGGCACGCAGAGCAGCACG
>CAXTOE010000204.1:0-1866 GCA_964245685.1 uncultured Acetobacteraceae bacterium
GGCATGGTGCCGCCACCGGGGGCAAGGACCTTCACCGGTCCGGAGGCGCTGCGCCTGGCGCATCGGCTGCGTCGCGCCACCGACGCGATCGTCACCGGCATGGGGACGATCCTGGCCGATCGTCCGCACCTCACCGTCCGCCACGTGCCGGATCATCCGGGACGGCGACGCCTGCTCGGCGTGCCCGACCGCGACGGCGGCCTGCCGCAGGCCTATCGGCTCGAGGCGGAGGCACGCGGCTTCCTGGTGCGCACCGCACCGGAGCTCGACGCGCTGCTTCGGCTGGCTGCGGCGGAAGGGGCGCTGTGGGCGATGGTCGAGGCCGGCCCGCGCCTGCTCGCGCAGATCGAGCGCGACGGGCTGTGGGACGACTGGCTGACGATACGGCATCTCCCCGACGAGGACGCGCCGGACCAGCTCTCGGTGCGGGTGCGCGCAGGCGTGACGCCGCTGCGGCTGATCGAGGGGATCCCGCGCCACCGGACGGTGTCGCGGGTCTGACCTGAGCGGGAGCGAGGATGTTTTCGGGGATCATAGAGAGCCTGGGTCGGGTGCGCGCGATCGAGTCCGGCGACGGGGCGATACGGATCGTGCTGGATACCGGTCTGCGCGATCTGGCGCTCGGCGAGAGCGTGTCGGTGAACGGGGTCTGCCTCACCGTGACCGATCACGATCCGGCGGGCACCGCGGCGTTCTTCGTCAGCCCGGAGACGCTGCACCGCTCCAGCCTCGGGCGGCTGCGGGAGCAGGCGCTGGTCAACCTGGAACGCGCGGTGATGCCGTCGACCCGGCTGTCGGGCCACATCGTGCAGGGCCATGTCGACGGCGTGGCGACGCTGGTTTCCGTCGAGCAGGTCGGCGGGGCGGCGGGTGCGGCCGGTTCGGCCTGGTCGGTGGTGCTGGAGCTGCCCGATACGCTGCGGCGCTACTGCGTCGAGAAGGGCTCGATCGCGCTGGACGGCATCAGCCTGACCCTGAACGCGATACGGCCGAGCGTCAGCGCGGGACGGTTCGAGATCGCGCTGATGATCATCCCGCACAGCTGGACCCATACCAACCTCGCCACCCTTGCTCCGGGTGCGATCCTCAACGTCGAGGTCGACGTCATCGCCAAGTACGTGGAGCAGCTATGTCAGCGTCCGACCTGAACCGCCCCGAGCCGGGTCCGGCCGTGGCCGATGCGATCGCCGCCCTGCGGTCGCGTCGCATGGTCATCCTGGTCGATGACGAGGACCGTGAGAACGAGGGCGACCTGGTGCTCGCGGCCGAGCATGCGACGCCGGAGGCGGTCAACTTCCTGGTCACCCATGCCCGCGGCCTGGTCTGCCTGTCGCTCGAAGCGGCGCAGCTCGACCGGCTGCAGCTGCCGATGATGGTGCGCCACAACACCGCGCCGCGCGGCACCGCCTTCACCGTCTCGATCGGCGCGCGCGAGGGGGTGGAGACCGGCATCTCGGCGCGGGATCGCGCGCGCACCATCCTTGCCGCCGCCGCGGACGACGCGAAGCCCGAGGACCTGGTCACGCCCGGCCACGTCTTCCCGCTGCGCGCAGCACCTGGCGGGGTGCTGGCGCGTGCCGGCCATACCGAGGGCTCGATTGATCTGCTGCGTCTGGCCGGGCTGAAGCCGGCGGCGGTGATCTGCGAGGTGATGAGTGCCGACGGCAGCATGGCGCGGCTGCCGGAGCTGCGCCGCTTCGCCGGCCGACACGGCATCCCGATCGTCAGCATCGCCGAGCTGGTGCGCCACCGGCTGGCACTGGCGGCGGCTGGCCTGCAGGGACCGCTCGCGGCGGCGCCCGACACGCTGGAGCCGTTGGGCACGGCGCGGCTGCCGAGCCGGTTCGGGGAGGCGGGGAATTTCAT
>CAXTOE010000204.1:1876-5526 GCA_964245685.1 uncultured Acetobacteraceae bacterium
CGGCGGTCCGCTCGCGGCAGGGGTGCGTCCGCTGGTGCGGCTGCATTCCGAGTGCCTGACCGGGGACGCGCTGGGTTCGCTGCGCTGCGACTGTGGTGCGCAGCTGCGTACGGCGCTGCGTCGGATCGCGGAGAGCCCGGCGGGAGCGCTGATCTACCTGGCTGGCCAGGAGGGACGCGGGATCGGGCTGGCGAACAAGATACGCGCCTACGCGCTGCAGGATCAGGGCCTGGATACCGTCGAGGCCAATCACCGGCTCGGCTTCGCCGCCGATCAGCGCGACTGGGCGGCGGCGGCGCGCATCCTGCGCCATCTCGGCATCGAGACCCTCGACCTGCTGACCAACAACCCGGACAAGATCAGCGGGCTGCGTGCCAACGGGATCGAGGTGGTGCTGCGGGTGCCGCTGGAGATCACGCCCAACCCGCATAACCGGGCCTATCTCGAGACCAAGCGGACGCGGATGGGACACGCCCTGCCGCCCGATCCGATCGCCGCGGAATGATGGGCGGGCGAGGCCGCCCGCAGCGCCCGCCGCGGTCTCCCCGGGTCATTTGACGTAGAAATGTCGTTCGATCACGCAGGTCGCGCGTGACCTGCGTCGCTTTCGTCGTCATGCTGACGTTGGGGGAACATGTGGCACGCGGGCATCGTCGAATGTTCGATCAGGTCGTGAGCTTGGCCGTCCAGCACTACGTGATCGTCGGTATCCTGGCGCTCGCGGTTGGGGTGGTGCTGAACTTCCTGGTCGCCGCGGCGCCCGAGATCGTGCAGTCCCTGCGCCTGCACAAGCTGTACTGAGATCAGGCCAGCTGCCGCGCGTAGGCCTCCGCGACGATCGCGTACGACCGGCGGCGTGCCTCGTGGTCATGGATCTGCGCGCCGATCAGCAGCTCGTCCGGCCGGTGCCGTTCGATCAACCGGTCGAGCCCGTTGCGCACCGTCCCAGGGCCGCCGACCACGGCCGCCGACAGGGCACGCGAGACCATCGCCGCCTCCATCGGCGTCCAGAGCGCCTCCATGTCGTCCACCGGCGGCCTCAACTTCCCCGGCGTGCCGCGGCGGAGCATCAGGAACTGCTGCTGCGCCGAGGTGAACAGGCGTCGCGCCTCGCGGTCGCTGGCGGCGGCAACCACGTTCAAGCCGAGCATGACGTAGGGCTCCGGGTTGGCCTCGGAGGGTTCGAAGCGGCTCCGATACAGCACGATCGCGTCCTCCATCAGGTCAGGTGCGAAATGTGCGGCGAAGGCGAACGGCAGGCCGAACATCGCGGCCAGCTGCGCGCTGTACAGGCTCGAGCCGAGCAGCCAGATCGGCACCTCCAGGCCCTCTCCAGGCACCGCGCGTACCGCCTGCGCCTCGGTCGGCCGGAAGTACGACTGCAGCTCGATCACGTCGTGCGGGAATCGGTCCGCACTCGACGGGTCGCGCCGCAGCGCCATCATGGTGCGCTGGTCGGAACCGGGGGCTCGGCCGAGCCCGAGATCGATGCGTCCCGGATGCAGTGCAGCGAGCGTGCCGAACTGCTCGGCGACCGTCAGCGGCGCATGGTTCGGCAGCATCACGCCGCCGGACCCGACCCGGATCGTGCGCGTGCCCGCGGCGACGTGGGCGATGACCACGGCGGTCGCGGCCGAGGCCACACCGGGCATGTTGTGGTGCTCGGCGAGCCAGTAGCGACGGAAGCCCAGCGTCTCCGCGTGCCGCGCGAGATCGAGCGTGTTGCGCAGGGCGAGGCCGGCATCGCCGCCCTCGATGATCGGCGACAGGTCGAGGACGGAGAGGGGGATCATTACCAGGAGATGGGTATTCGGGCGTCTCGCGCCAAGCGCCTGCGCTGGACGTATGCCGGCACTCCGTAAAGTCATTGGACGGGACACGGTCGTTGTCCGCATGCTGCGCCTGCGTACTGCCAAGGACAGCAGGCCATGAGCATCGCGAGCATCCTCAACAGTAAGGGGGCGAGTGTGATCCACGTGGCCCCGCTCGAACCGATCGCGGGGGTGACCCGGATCCTGGGCGAGCGCAACATCGGCGCGGTCCTGGTGATGGACGGCAGCGCCAAGCCGCTCGGCATCCTCAGCGAGCGCGACGTGGTGCGGGCGCTGGCCAAGCACGGCGCCGCGGCGCTGGACCTCGTCGCCTCCGCCCTGATGACCAAGGTGCTGTGGACCATCACGCCCGACGCCGACATCGGGGAGGCGATGCGTATCATGACCGACCACCGCGTCCGCCATCTTCCGGTGGTCGAGGACGGTATCCTGGTCGGCGTGGTCAGCATCGGCGACATCGTCAAGGCGCGGCTGGACCAGCAGGCGAACGAGGTGGAGAGCCTGCGTGCCTATGTCGGCGGCATGCACTGAAGCGAGATCAGCGTCCTGGCGCCGCGACGGCGGGCGCCCGGCGTGATGGGTGCGGACGGCGGGACTCGAACCCGCACTCCCTGGGGATGCAGATTTTCATGCCACTTCGGCTTTCGCCGCCGTGCTGGCGATCGGGCCGTGCGGCCTGATCCCCGACGTTCGTGGTCTGGACTATCCCTTCGCCGTCTCCCGGATCATGCCGCCGGGGCTTAGGCGCCGCCCGTCTAGTCTCTACACCTTCCCCGCATCGTCGCCGATCTCTTCGGTGCAGGGCTTGGCTCGGGATCGGCCTGGGCCTTGCGGCCGTTAGCGTTCCCCGAATTTGAGCGGTTCTACTCCGGGGATTTCTCCCCGGGCACTCCGAAGAAGTCTGCTGCGTCTACCGGTTTCGCCACGTCCGCATGCGGTCCGACCGCCGCCACCCGGCGACCCTCGCCGGATCCTGCACCGGCGTGATAGCCGCATCGAGGCCGCCTGGCTAGGGCTCGCTCCCCGCTCGTTGAGGCAGCCTTATCAAGCCGTTCGCGCCGCGGGGCGGCGTCATCCGATGCGCAGCAGCGCCGGACCGTGCAGCCTGAGCCAGGCCTCGGCGCGGAGCCGATGCGGCGTCAGGCGCGCGACCTCGGTCCAGAACTTCGCGCCATGGTCGAGATGGCGCAGATGCGCCAGTTCGTGCGCCACCACGTAGTGCTGGATCTCCGGCGGTGCCATCACCAGGCGCCAGCTGAACATCACCACCCCGTTCGAGGAGCAGCTGCCCCACCGGCTGCTGGTATCCTTGATCACCAGGCGCTTCGGCTGCAGCCCGTAGTCCAGCGCGAGTCGTCGCGCGCACAGCCCGAGCGTGAGGCGCGCCTCACGCCGCAGGAAATCGAGCACGCGCCGGGCCAGGAAGGCGCGTTCGCCGCTGACCCGGATCTCGCCGGCCTCGACCCATACCCCCCGCCGCGCGTCCGGCACCGGCCGGATGACGTGCGGCACACCGCTCAGGGCGATGGTCTCGCCCGCCTCCAGCGCGACCTGTCCCGGCAACGCGGCGAGCTTGCCGGCGACCCAGTCCGAGTGCGTCCGCAGCAGCTCCAGCCCGGCCTCGCGCGCCGTGCGCGGCGGCAACGTCACCACGACGGTGCCGGCACGGGCATCGATGCGAAGCGAGATGCGCCGCGCCTGGCCGGAATGGCGCCACCGTATCGGCGTCTCCCCGGACGGCAGCAGCAGCGTCTCCGACAACGGCGCCACCGCCCGTGGCGCGGCGCGACGCGCCCGGCTCACCGCTCCGCTCCGTCC
>CAXTOE010000205.1:0-5525 GCA_964245685.1 uncultured Acetobacteraceae bacterium
GCGCCGCGGCGCGGCCGCGGGTGGCCGGGCGGCCGACCGCGCGCGGCGCCGCGGCGACGCCGAGCGCGTCGACCTTGTGCCGCGGCGTGGCGTGGGTGACGGTGTCGAAGCCGCCGATGCCGAGGATCAGCCCGGCGAGCGACGGCGGCATGCGCATCGGGGTGGTCGAGGCGATGCCGCTGCGCCCGTTCAGGGTGAAGTGCTTCAGCGTCAGGCCGAGCGCGCTCTGCGCGGTGCCGGCGAGGCTGACCGCCTCGATCGCCAAGTGGTTCGGATAGACGTACTCGATGGTGAAGCCGAGACCTTCCAGGATCGCCTCGACGTTGGCGATCTGGTTGTCGGTGGCGCCGTACTTGGCGACGAACTGCGGCACGCTGAGGAACTGGTGGTAGGTCGAGCTGCCGGGCGTCTGTATGGCGCGGGCGGCGGCCTCGGCGGCCGCCTCGTTCTGCACCGGCAGGTAGACCGTGAGTGCCAGCGGATCGCCGACCGAAACGTCGGAAGGTGCGGCGGCGCGTGCCGGCGCGCTCGACCACAGGGCGGGCGACAGGGCGGTCAGGACGGATGCCACCGAGATGGCCAGGCGACGCTTCAGGTACCGCGACATCAAGTTCCCCTTGGTTGGACCGGCAGATCATGCGGGACCCGTAGCCGACGCCGCGCGGCGTCACCGGATCGGACGAACATCTCGATCTTCGTCGTGTCGTACAGTTAATGAGACGGAAATGCTGGCGTCAAGCCGGTTCGCGACGAGGCCGCGCGGGCCGCGGATGCCGCGGCGCCGCGGGACCTGTCAGCGCTGCAGCAGGCGGGCGTGGTGCGACAGCTGCTCGGCGATCACGCTCTGGACGAACCAGTAGGAATGGTCGTAGCCCGCGTGCCGCCGCAGGGTGAGCGCCTGGCCGGACTGCTCCGCCGCCTGCGCCAGGGCGTCCGGACGCAGCTGCTCGGCGAGGAACTGGTCCGCCTCGCCCTGATCAATCAGGATGGTGTCGGATCGGGTATGGCCGGCGCGCAGCAGCAGGCAGGCATCGTGCGCCGCCCAGCGCGCGCGGTCGCCGCCGAGATAGCGCGTGAAAGCCTTCTCGCCCCAGGGCACCACGGCCGGATGGGCGATCGGCGACAGTGCCGAGACCGACTGCCAGCGCTCGGGCTCGCGCAGCCCCAGCACCAGCGCGCCGTGGCCGCCCATGGAATGGCCGATGACGCCGCGACGGTCGGCGGTGATCGGGAACGCCTCCTCCGCCCAGGCGGGCAGCTCGCGCGAGACGTGGGTCCCCATGCGATAGTGCGCCGACCAGGGCGGCTCGGTGGCGTCGAGATAGAACCCGGCCCCGGTGCCGAAATCCCAGTCCTCCTCCTCGCCGGCGATGCCGGCACCGCGCGGGCTGGTGTCGGAGGCCACGACCGCCAGGCCGTGCGCCGCGGCGGCGCGCAGGCCTCCGGACTTGGTGAGGAAGGTCTGCTCGTCGCAGGTCAGGCCGGCCAGTGCATACAGCGCCGGCACCGCCTCCCCAGCCAGCGCCCGGGCCGGCAGGAACACGGCGAAGCGCGCCTCCAGCCCGAGTGCCGCGGACGGGCGGCTGTAGAAGCCGAGCCGGCCGTCGAAGCAGCGATGCTCGCTGCGCGTGGTGAGCGACATGGCTCAGTACACCACGACGCTGCGTATGCTCTCGCCACGCGTCATCAGCTCGAAGCCCTCGTTGATCCGCTCCAGCGGCAGATGGTGCGTGATCAGCTCATCGATCTTGATCCGGCCGTCCATGTACCAGTCGACGATCCGGGGCACGTCGGTGCGGCCGCGGGCGCCGCCGAACGCCGAGCCGATCCAGCGCCGCCCGGTCACCAGCTGGAACGGACGGGTGGAGATCTCCTGGCCGGCGCCGGCGACGCCGATCACGGTCGAGACCCCCCAGCCGCGATGCGTGCACTCGAGCGCCTGGCGCATCAGGGTGGTGCTGCCGACGCACTCAAACGAGTAGTCGGCACCGCCGCCGGTGAGCTCGACGAGATGCCCCACCAGGTCGGCCTCCGGCCCGAGATCGCGCGGGTTGACGAAGTGGGTCATGCCGAAGCGGCGCGCCATCGCCTCGCGCGCGGGGTTGAGGTCGACGCCGACGATCATCCCGGCGCCGACCATGCGCGCACCCTGGATCACGTTCAGCCCGATGCCGCCGAGGCCGAACACCACCACGGTGCTGCCGAACTCCACGTTGGCGGTGAACAGCACCGCGCCGATGCCGGTGGTGACGCCGCAGCCGATGTAGCAGATCTTGTCGAACGGCGCGTCGTCGCGCACCCGCGCCAGCGCGATCTCCGGCAGCACCGTGTAGTTGGCGAACGTCGAGCAGCCCATGTAGTGCAGCACCGGCTGGCCCCGGCACGAGAAGCGCGAGGTGCCGTCCGGCATCAGGCCCCTGCCCTGCGTGGTGCGGATCGCCGTGCACAGGTTGGTCTTGCGTGACAGGCAGGATTTGCACTGCCGGCATTCCGGCGTGTAGAGCGCGATGACGTGATCGCCGGGCTTCAGGCCGGTCACGCCGGCGCCCACCTCGATTACCACGCCCGCACCCTCGTGGCCGAGGATGGCGGGGAACAGCCCTTCCGGATCGGCGCCGGAGAGGGTGTACTTGTCGGTGTGGCACAGGCCGGTGGCGCGTATCTCCACCAGCACCTCGCCGGCGCGGGGCCCCTCGAGCTGCACCGTCTCGATCGAGAGGGATTGTCCGGCCTCGAAGGCCACCGCCGCGCGCACGTCCATGGCTCTTCTCCGGGGATCAAGGCGGGATGGAATACACGCCCCCGCGGCGCGTCAACGCTCGTCGCGGAAATACGGCAAGCCCAGTGCCGCCGGTGCCGGCAGTGCCGCGCGTCCGCCCGACAGCAGGGAGGGCAGGATCATGAACAGGATCGTCGCCAGGTACGGCAACATGCCCAGGAACCCCGAGGGCAGGCCCCAGTCATGCGCCTGGGCGAGGTAGCCCAGGGCATCCACCGCGCCGAACAGCAGCGCGCCGGCGGCGACGCGAAGCGGCCGGTGACCGGCGAAGATCACCAGCGCCACCGCGATCCAGCCGCGCCCGCCGACCACGCCCTCCGACCAGGACGGCACGAAGCCGAGCGTGAGGTAGGCGCCGGCTCCCGCGGCGAGCCCGGCCCCGAGCGTCACGTAAGCGAAGCGCAGCGGCAGCACGCGCAGCCCGGCCGCGTCGGCCGCCGCCGGATTCTCGCCGATGGCGCGCAGCGACAGCCCGTGCCGGGTGCCGAACAGCAGCAGGTGTATCGCCGCCGGCAGCGCCAGCCAGGTGAGCAGCACCAGCAGGTTCTGCGAGAACAGCGCCTGCCCGAGCACCGGCAGCCGGTCCAGCAGCGGCACGTGCAGCCGCTCGAACACCGCCTGCGCCGGCTGTCCGGCGTAGGGGCGGCCGATGGTGGCGGCGAGGCCGCTGCCGCCCAGGGTCAGCGCCATGCCGCACAGCACCTGGTTCGCCCGCATCACCACGGTGGCGAGCGCGAACACAGCGCCGGCCAGCATGCCGACGGCGCAGGCGGCGGCGAAGCCCGCATACGGGTCGCGGGTCGTGGCGGCGGCCGCGATCGCCGTGATGCCGCCCAGCGCCATCAGGCCCTCGACGCCGAGATTGAGCACCCCCACCCGCTCCGCCAGCAGCTCGCCCAGGCCCGCCATCGCCAGCACGCCGCCGGACAGCAGCGCGTCGCCGAGCAGGTCGGCTAGCATGACGCGCGGCGCAGCCGCACCGGGCGGTACTGCACCAGCCTCTCGCCGATCGCGGCGCACAGCAGGATCAGCCCGACGAACGCCATCGCCGCCGAGGCGGGCAGTCCCTGGGTCTGCAGGATGGTGCCGGCGTTGAGCACCACCGCCATCAGCGCGCCGGTGCATACCGCGCCCAGTGGCGAGGCGCTCGCCAGCACCGCGACGATGATGCCGGTATAGCCGTAGCCGTTCGACAGCCCGCCCTCCAGCCGGTGCACGGTGCCGGCGAGCTCGATCATGCCGGCGAGCCCGGCGATGGCGCCGCTCAGCAGCATCGCCTGCAGCAGACGCGTGCGCACCGGCATGCCGGCATAGGCGGCGGCGTCGCGGTTGGCGCCGCACAGCCGCAGCTCGTAGCCCCAGCGGGTGTTGCGGCAGGCGAACGCCAGCAGCACCGCCAGCAGCAGGGCGGCGGCCAGCCCCCAATGCACCGGCCCGCAGTGCCAGGCGCGCGGCAGGTGGGGGATCGCGTACGGGACCCGGCGCGTCTGCCCGGTCACCGAACTGCGCTGGTCGCGCCAGCTGCCGGTGGCGAGGTCTGCGACCAGCAGCCGGGCGACGAAGTTGAGCAGCAGCGTGGTGATGATCTCGCTGGTGCCGAGCGTCAGCCGCGCCAGCGCCGGCACCGCGATCCAGGCGGCACCCCCCAGACCGGCTGCGAGCGCCATCGCCGCCAGCATCACCGGCAGGCTGCCGTGCAGGAACAGCCCGACGCCGGCGGCGCACACCGCGCCGATATAGAACTGGCCGTCGGCACCGATGTTCCACAGTCCGACGCGGAGCATCATCGAGACCGACAGCCCGGTGAGGATCAGCGGCGTCGCCAGCAATGCCAGGTCCTGCAGTCCGAAGCGCTCGGCGCTGGCGCGCAGGATCGCGGCCGCGAGCGACAGCGGCGACCAGCCGAGCGTCGCCAGCACGATCCCGCCCAGCAGCAGCGCCACCAGCCCGGAGACGGCGTGCGAGGTCACGCGCAGCGACGCCGGCACCGAGGGGATGCGCTGGACGGTCCAGCCGCCCCGGCTCATGCGGTCCTCGCGCTCATGCCGCGTCCGACACGGCGTGGCCGCTCATCAGCAGCCCGAGCCGCTCGGCGTCGGCCGTCCGCGCCGGCAGAATGCCAGTGATCCTGCCCCTGAACAGCACCGCGATGCGGTCGGCCTGCTCCAGCAGCTCCTCGATCTCCTCGGAGATCAGCACGATCGCGGCACCCTGCGCGCGCAGGCGGCGCATGCGCCCGTGCAGTGCCGCGACGGCACCGACATCCAGTCCGCGCGTCGGGTAGGCGGCGACCAGAAGGCGGCGCGCGACCCGTATCTCGCGCTCCGCCACCAGGCGCTGCTGGTTGCCACCGGAGAGGTTGCGCGCGGCCAGTCCCGGCTCCTGACGGTCGAGTGCGGCGTCGCCGATGATGCGCCGGCCGAGCCGGCGCGCCCGCGCCGGGCTGAAGCCGATCCGCCCGGAGACCGGAGCCGCCCGGTACTCGCGCAGCACCGCGTTCTCCACCAGCGACAGGTCGCCGGCGAGCGCGGTGCGCAACCGGTCCTCGGGGATGTGGCCGATGCCCAGGCGCGCGAAGCCGAGCGGGTCCGGGCGGCGCACCGCCACGCCGTCGATCAGCACCTCGCCCTGGTGCGGTGCCACGCAGCCGCTCAGCACCTCGCTGAGGGTGCGCTGGCCGTTGCCGGCGACGCCGGCGATGCCGAGCGTCTCGCCGGCGCGCACGTCGAGGTCGACGCCGTCGAGC
>CAXTOE010000206.1:0-5476 GCA_964245685.1 uncultured Acetobacteraceae bacterium
CTCGGTGAAGCAGGCGCGGATCGCGGCGTCGAGCGCGTCGGGTGCGGCCAGCACGTCGCCGCGCGAGATGTCGATCGCGTCGGCGAGCGTCAGCGTGATCGCATCGCCGCTGACCGCGCGCGACAGGTCGCCGTCCTGGCTGACGATCCGGCGCACCGTGCTCTGCCGTCCCGATCCCGCGACCACGACGCCGTCGCCCGGACGCACGGTGCCGCCGGCGACGGTGCCGGCGAAGCCACGGAAATCGAGATCCGGCCGGCTGATCCACTGCACCGGCATGCGGAACGGTGCGGCGTGATCCACCGTGCCGGTCTCGACCTGCTCCAGGTGCGCCAGCAGCGTCGGACCCTCGTACCAGCCCAGCTTGGCGCTGGCCGTGGTGACGTTGTCGCCGTAGCGCGCCGAGATCGGGATCGCGCGCTGGCTCGCGAAGCCGAACCCGGACGCCATCGCCTCGAACGCCGCCGAGACCTCGCGGAACCGCTCCCGGCTGAAGCCGACCAGGTCGATCTTGTTCACCGCCAGCACCAGGTGGCGTACGCCGAGCAGGTTGGCGATGAAGGCGTGCCGTCGGGTCTGCGTCATGATGCCGTGCCGCGCATCCACCAGCAGCACCGCGAGGTCGGCGGTGGAGGCGCCGGTCGCCATGTTGCGGGTGTACTGCTCGTGGCCGGGGGTGTCGGCGACGATGAAGGAGCGACGGTCGGTGGCGAAGAAGCGGTAGGCGACGTCGATGGTGATACCCTGCTCGCGCTCGGCCTCCAGCCCGTCGACCAGCAGCGCCAGGTCGAGGTCGCCGCCGGTGGTGCCGAAGCGGGCGCTGTCCTTCTCCAGCGCCGTCATCTGGTCCTGCAGGATGCGCTTGGTGTCGTAGAGCAGGCGCCCGATCAGGGTGGACTTGCCGTCATCGACGCTGCCGCAGGTCAGGAAGCGCAGCAGCGTGCCCGAGCCGGACCCCGGGTCCGGTGCGACGGGCGAGACGACGTCGGCCGGCATCAGAAATATCCCTCGCGCTTCTTCTTCTCCATCGAGCCGGCCTCGTCGTGATCGATCGCCCGGCCCTGCCGCTCGGAGGTGCGCGAGACCATCATCTCGGCGATGACTGCCTCCAGCCCGTCTGCCTCGGACTCCACCGCACCGGTGAGCGGGTAGCAGCCGAGCGTGCGGAACCGGATCATCCGGGTCTCCGGCGTCTCGCCCGGACGCAGCCGCATGCGCGCGTCGTCGACCATGATCAGCATGCCGTCGCGCGTCACCACCGGGCGCGGGGCGGCGAGGTACAGCGGCACGATCTCGACCCGCTCGGCCAGGATGTACTGCCACACGTCGAGTTCGGTCCAGTTCGAGAGAGGGAAAGCGCGCATCGTCTCGCCCGGCTGCACACGCGTGTTGTAGAGGTTCCACAGCTCGGGGCGCTGGTTCTTCGGATCCCAGCCGTGCGAGGCGTCGCGGAACGACAGGATGCGCTCCTTGGCCCGGCTCTTCTCCTCGTCGCGACGCGCGCCGCCGAATGCGGCGTCGAATCCGTGCCGGGTCAGCGCCTGCTTCAGCGCCTCGGTCTTCATCACGTGGGTGTAGTACGACGAGCCGTGGTCGAACGGGTTGATGCCCTGGTCGCGCCCCTCCTCGTTGGTGTGCACCAGCAGCGTCATGCCCAGCCTGGCCGCGGTCTCGTCGCGGAAGCGGATCATCTCCCGGAACTTCCAGGTGGTGTCGATGTGCAGCAGCGGGAACGGCGGCCTGCCCGGGTAGAACGCCTTCATCGCCAGGTGCAGCATCACCGCGGAGTCCTTGCCGATCGAGTACAGCATGACCGGGTGGCGGGACTCGGCCGCGACCTCGCGCAGGATCAGGATGCTCTCGTTCTCGAGGCGCTGGAGGTGCGGTGTCATGACGGGCAGTCCCATGCAGCCGGATCGCGGGCGCCGATCCGCCCTCCGCCTAGCGAGGGTGCCGGCAGCGGGCAAGACCCGGCGGAAGCTTTTCGCCCGGTGCCGGTCTGGCCTGCGCACGCATTCTTCCTAGAATGCGCCGAACCGGAGTGCATGATGAGACGATCGATCCAATTCGGGGCCACGTTCACGGCCCATCTGCTGCTGGCCGGCGCGGCCGCAGCCCAGGCGCCGCAAGCCCAGGCCCCGCAAGCCCAGGCGCCGCAAGTGCAGGCCCCGCAAGCCCAGGCGACCTCCGCCCAGTTCAATCGGGCCCAGGCGATCCAGGCCCAGGACGGACGGGCGCTGATGCGCTTTCCGACCCAGCACGGCGACCAAGTCGCGTTCGTCGCCCACGGCAACCTCTGGGTGGTGGACCGGAGCGGCGGCATGGCGCGGCGGCTGACCGCCGACGCCGGCCAGGACCTGATGCCGCGCTACTCGCCGGACGGCCGCTGGATCGCCTTCACCGCGCACTACCAAGGCAACCAGGACGTCTACGTCATTCCCGCCGCAGGCGGTCCGGCGCGCCGGCTGACCTCGCACTCCGACATCGTGCCGCGTGCGCCGACCCGCTGGGGTCCGGACAACATGGTGGTGACCTGGACCCCGGACTCGCGCAACATCGTCTTCCTCTCGCGCGCCCGCGCCTGGAACAGCTGGATCTCGCTGCCGTTCATGGTGCCGGTGTCGGGGGGGCTCGCGACGCAGCTGCCGCTCGATCGCGCCGGCTTCATCAGCTACGGGCCGGACGGCCACTCGATCGCCTACACCCGCATCTTCCGCGACTTCCGCACCTGGAAGCGCTACGACGGCGGCCTCGCGCAGGACGTCTACACCTACGACTTCGACAGCCACGCGCTGACCCGGATCACCGACTGGCGCGGCACCGACACCTCGCCGATGTGGGTCGGGCGCAAGATCTATTTCCTGTCGGATCGCGACAGCAACCGGCGCGCCAACATCTGGTGCTATGACCTGGACAGCAAGCAGTTCCGCCAGGTCACCCGCTTCACCGACTACGACATCGACTTCCCCTCGCTCGGCGACAGCGGGCCGAACGGCGCCATCACCTTCCAGCAGGGCGGCAACCTGTACGTGCTGGACCTGCCGTCGGAGGCGCTGCACAGGCTCGACGTGCGCGTGCCGGACGACGGCACCCGCACCGGGCCGCGCACCGTCAAGGTTCGCGACGCGATACGCGATACCGACACCGCCCAGCAGGTCGACTACGCGCTGTCGCCGAACGGCAAGCGGGCGATGTTCTCCGCCCGCGGCGACATCTTCACGGTACCCGCCGAGCACGGCGCGATCCGCGACCTGACCCGCACCAGCGACGCCGACGAGGACCATCCCAGCTGGTCGCCCGACGGCAAGCTGGTCGCCTACAGCACCGACGGCTCCGGCGAGCAGCAGATCGCGATCCGGCCCTCGGCGGGGGGTGCCGAGCGCGTGCTGACCCACTTCGCGACCGGCTTCTTCTACACGCCGCTCTGGTCGCCCGACGGCAGCAGGCTCGCCTTCGCCGACAACGACCATCGGCTGTGGATCGCCGGCCTCGATGGCGCGCCGCCGCGCCAGGTGGCGCAGGACGCGTATCGCGAGATCCACGACCAGAGCTGGTCGCCCGACGGCAGGTGGCTCGCCTACAGCGTCCTGCGCCCGAAACAGCAGCGCGGCATCTATCTCTACGACGTGGCCGGCGGCCACGCGACCCTGGTGAGCCGGCCGGACGACAACGACCAGTCGCCGACCTTCTCGCCCGACGGCAGGAGCCTGTATTTCCTCTCGACCCGCCACCAGAACCCGACCTTCTCGGAGAGCGAGTTCAACGTCGCCACCGTCAAGCAGAGCGGCATCTACGTCGCCACGCTGACCCGCGACGCCGCCTCGCCGTTCGCGCCGCGCTCGGACGAGGGCGCGTGGGAGGCGGACAAGAACGCCCATGACGATGCCAAGCCGGGAGCCTGGAAGCCGGGTGCGTCGAAGCCGCGGCCGATCGATCTCGACGGGCTGATGGACCGGGTGACGCCGCTGCCGATCCCGGCGAACGACTTCGCCGCCCTCGATGCGCGGGGAAGCCGGGTGTTCTACCAGACGACGCCGCCGCAGATGATCGAGGGCACCCTGCCGGGCGAGAAGCCGGCGCTGCACGCCTACGACGTCGACAAGCGCAAGGACGAGACCATCCTCGAGGGACTGGACGGCTACAGCCTGTCCGCCGCCGGCGGCCACGTGCTGTTCAAGCAGGGCGCCGCGTACGGCATCGCCGAGACCAAGGCCGGGGGCGGCGAGCGACACATGCTCGAGCTCGACCAGATGAGCATGCGGGTGCTGCCGACGGCGGAGTGGTCGGAGATGTTCGACAATGCCTGGCGGCTGGAGCGCGACCTGTTCTTCAGCGAGAAGACCAACGGCGTGAACTGGCAGGCGGTGCACGATTCCTACGCCAGGCTGCTGCCGCTGCTCGGCTCGCGCGAGGACCTCAACTACCTGATCGGCCAGGTGCAGGGCGAGCTCGGCAACTCGCACACCTATGTCAGCGGCGGCGACGACCAGGATCCGACGCCGGCGGCGCCGACCGGCCTGCTCGGCGTCGATTTCGCGCTCGACCGCGCGTCGGGCCGCTACCGCTTCGCCCGCATCTATCGCGGCGACGATTCGCACGAGGGCTACCGCAGCCCGCTGAACGCACCGGGGCTCAACCTGCATGACGGCGACTTCCTGCTCGCCGTGAACGGGCAGGCGCTGTCGGCACCCACGGACCCGTACAGCCTGTTCGTCGACGTCCAGAGCCCGGTGACGCTGACGGTGTCGGGCGCGGCCACGGGGCCGTCGCGTGACATCAGCGTCGAGCCGGTCCGGAGCGAGATGTCGCTGCGCGAGCAGGGCTGGATCGACCATAACCGGGCGATCGTGGACCGGCTGTCAGGCGGACGTATCGCCTACGTCTACCTGTCGGACATGGAGTCGCTGGGCATGGAGCAGTTCGTGCGCCAGTTCTATCCGCAGACGGACCGCCAGGCGCTGATCGTCGACGACCGCTTCAACGGCGGCGGCTTCATCGACCAGATCGTGCTGGAGCGGCTGCGCCGCGTGCTGGTCGGCATGTCGACCAACCGCGAGCGCACCGCCATGACCATCCCGCAGCAGCTGATCAACGGGCCCAAGATCTGCCTGCTCAACCAGTACTCCGCCTCCGATGGCGACATCTTCCCGTACTACTTCCGCAAGTACGGCCTCGGGACGCTGCTCGGCATGCGCAGCTGGGGCGGCGTGCGCGGCATACGCGGCGAGTGGACCCTGCTCGACGGCGGCTACATCACGGTGCCGGAGGACGCGCTGTACGGGCTCGACTCGCAGTGGGTGATCGAGAACCACGGCGTCGATCCGGACGTCGTGGTCGAGAACAGCCCCGGCGAGCTGCTGGCCGGTCACGATCGGCAGCTGGAGACGGCGGTCGGCCTGCTGATGGACAAGCTGGGACGGCAGCCGCACCCCGTTCCGGCGCTGCCCCAGGCGCCGCCGCTGCTGCCGGCCTATCC
>CAXTOE010000207.1:0-2441 GCA_964245685.1 uncultured Acetobacteraceae bacterium
CCCCTTGACCTGCCGTCGGGCGCCGAGAACGGCGGGGCGTTCGGCGCCGCCCGGCTCGCGCTGTGCGCGGCCACCGGTGCCGATCCGTCGCAGGTCTGCACCCCGCCCCCGATCGCCGAGACGATCGAGCCCGATCCGGCGCTCGCCGACGCCTACGACCACGCCTTCGCCCGCTACCGCACCCTGGCCTCCGGCCTCAAGCAACTGGTGACATCATGAGCTCGATCTTCAGCGAGATGCCGACCGTCGGTTTTCAAGGCGGCGGCTTCCAAGGCGCGGCCAGCCGTGCCCCGCTCGCCTATCGCTGGTACGACAAGGATCGCGTGGTGCTCGGCAAGACCATGCAGGAGCAGCTGCGCCTGGCGGTGGCGTACTGGCACAGCTTCGTCATGAACGGCTCGGATCCGTTCGGCGCACCCACCATCCTGCGCCCCTGGATGGGCCGCGACGGGCTGGAGGCGGCGCAGCAGAAGGCCGACGCCGCCTTCGACCTGTTCCGCGTCCTGGACGTGCCGTACTACTGCTTCCACGATCGCGACGTGGTCTCGGAAGGTGCCAGCTTCGCGGAGTCCGCGGCCAACCTCGACCGCATCGCCGAGACCCTGGCGGCCAAGCAGCAGCAGACCGGCGTGCGGCTGCTCTGGGGCACCGCCAACCTGTTCTCGCATCCGCGCTACATGGCCGGGGCGGCGACCAACCCGGACCCGGAGGTGTTCGCCTACGCCGCCGCCACCGTGAAGCACTGCCTCGACGTCACCCACCGGCTCGGCGGCGCCAACTACGTGCTGTGGGGCGGACGCGAGGGCTACGACACGCTGCTCAACACCGACATCGGCCGCGAGCTCGACCAGATGGGACGCTTCCTGTCGCTGGTGGTCGAGTACAAGCACCGCATCGGCTTCACCGGCACCATCCTGATCGAGCCGAAGCCGAAGGAGCCGACCAAGCACCAGTACGATTT
Organism: uncultured Acetobacteraceae bacterium; assembly: GCA_964245685.1. Lineage (GTDB taxonomy): Bacteria > Pseudomonadota > Alphaproteobacteria > Acetobacterales > Acetobacteraceae > Lichenicoccus. The sequence continues at coordinate 962 of CAXTOE010000207.1, forward strand.
CGATGCCGCCACCGTCTACGGCTTCCTCAAGCGCTACGGGCTCGAGCACGAGGTGAAGCTCAACCTCGAGGCCAACCACGCCCAGCTCGCCGGGCACAGCTTCGAGCACGAGGTCGCGACCGCCACCGCCCTCGGCATCCTGGGCTCGCTCGACGTCAACCGCGGCGACCCGCTGATCGGCTGGGACACCGACCAGTTCCCGAACTCGGTGCAGGACACCGCGCTGGCGCTGTACACCGTGCTGCAGGGCGGCGGCCTCGGCAGCGGCGGGCTGAACTTCGACGCCAAGATCCGGCGCCAGTCGATCGACCCGGAGGATCTGGTGCATGCCCATGTCGGCGGCATCGATCTGTGCGCGCGCGCCCTGCTGGTGGCGGCGCGGATGATCGAGGACGGCAGCCTCGCCGCCAACCTGTCGCAGCGCTACGCCGGCTGGGACAGCGAGCGCGGGACGGCGCTCCGAGGCGGCACGCTGACGCTAGAGCAGATCGCCGCCGACGTCGCCGCGCGCGATCCGGATCCGCAGCCGCGTTCCGGTCGGCAGGAATATCTGGAGAACCTGCTCAACCGCTATCTCTGAGAACCGGCCGCGACGCCGAAACTTCTGACGCCCCGGCGATGTTCCACGGCCAGACCCTGGGGTGCATCGATGGCACGCGTGACACTGAAACCGCTTTCCCTGCAGACGATCGTGCTGACGGGGGCGACCGCCGGCATCGGCTTGGCCACCGCGCGCATGGCGGCCAAGCAGGGTGCCAACCTGCTCCTCGTCGCGCGCAACGAGGCGGCGCTGCTGAAGGTGCGCGACGAGATCCGTGCCGCCGGCGGCCAGGCCGAATACGCGGTGGCGGACGTGTCGGATCGCGCGCAGCTCGAGGCGGCCGCCGCCCGCGCCCACGAGGTGTTCGGCGGCATCGACACCTGGGTGAACGATGCCGGCGCCTTCATGTACGGAGCGCTGGACGAGACGTCGATCGAGGACCAGCGTCGCGTGTTCGACGTGGTCTATTGGGGAACCGTGTACGGCACGTTGGTTTTTTATGATTCGGTGAAGAGCTAGTGCTTCTCGTTAGTCATCGTCGGCAGCGTGCTCGGCGAGATCGCGATTCCCTACCAGGGCCCGTACTGCGCGGCGAAGTTCGCGGTCAAGGGCTTCACCGAGGCCTTCCGCCGTGAGACCCAGGCCAAGGGCCTGCCGATCTCGCTGACACTGATCAAGCCCGCTGCGATCAACACCATGTTCATGGAGCATGCGCGCAACCGGATCGGCTCGGTGGGCACGCGCAATCCGCCGCCGGCCTACGATCCGCAGCTGGTGGCGCGCGCCATCCTGCACGGTTGCGCCAACCCGGTGCGCGACCTGGTGGTCGGCGGCGCCGGCGGCCTGTCGATGGTGGTCGGCAACCGCCTGGCGCCGCAGCTGATGGACCTCGCCTTCGCGACCTTCGGGCGGCCGTCGCAGATCTCGGACGATCCGGGG
>CAXTOE010000207.1:2451-5457 GCA_964245685.1 uncultured Acetobacteraceae bacterium
ACCTGTACGAGCCGCGCGAGGACGGGGAGGAGAACAGCAGCCTCGAACCGTTCACGCGAAAGACCAGTCTTGCCCTGGAAGCCCAGCTGCATCCGGTCGCCACCATGGCGACCCTGGTCGGGGTCGGCGCGCTGCTGTTCGGGGCGGTCGCCGCGCGCAGGGCCTGATCCGCCTCGCGCCGCTCAGAATGCGAGATCGTAGGGGCCGCCGCGTTCCAGCGCGCGCACGTAGGCGGGCCGCGCACGCAGCCGGTCCAGCCAGTCCTGCAGCTTCGGTCGCACGCTGCCCAGGAGCCTGAGCCGCATGCCGGCGATCTCGATCGGGAAGCTCATCTGCACGTCGGCGACGGTGAAGCGCGCGCCGGCGAGCCAGGGCCGATCGTCCAGGGTGCGCTCCAGCACGTCGAGGTGCAGGGCCAGCTGCGGCCCGAGAAAGCGCGCCCGCATGCCGGCGGAGACGCGGCGCAGCACCGGACGCAGCAGCAGCGGCGCCTGCCGCGGCAGCCGGCCGAACACCAGCGACAGCAGCATCAGCGGCATCATCGAGCCCTCGGCATAGTGCAGGTAGTAGGTGACCTGCCGACGCTCCGCGCTGCCCGCGGGCGGCATCAGCGCGCCGTCGTCGTAGGTGCCGGCGAGATACTCGATGATCGCGCCGGTCTCGGCGAGCGTGAGTTCGCCGTCGGTCAGCACCGGCGACTTGCCGAGCGGGTGCACCGCCCTGAGCGACGGCGGCGCCAGCATGGTCGCCGGATCGCGCCGATAGTGCCGGATCTCGTACGGCACGCCGAGCTCCTCGAGCAGGAACAGCACGCGCTGCGAGCGGCTGTTGTTCAGGTGGTGCACGGTCAGGGTCATGAGGCCGCCTTCAGGCGATGAAGATGCCGGCGATGGTGGCGCTCATCAGGTTCGACAGGGTGCCCGCCAGCACCGCGCGCAGCCCGAGCCGGGACAGCTCGCCGCGGCGGGCTGGCGCCACCGCGCCGAAGCCCGCGAGCAGGATGCCCACCGAGGAGAAGTTGGCGAAGCCGCACAGCGCGAACGAGGCGATCGCCAGGCTGTGCGAGTCGAGCGTGTGTCCGCGCAGCATCGGCGACAGCGCCACGTAGGCGACGAACTCGTTGAACACGACCTTCTGGCCGATGATGCCGCCGATCACCCCGCTCGCCCGCCACGGCACGCCGATCAGCCAGGCGAGCGGCGCGAACGCCCACCCCAGGATCTGCTGCAGCGACAGGCCGCGGACGCCGCACAGGCCGCCGAGCCACCCGACCAGGCCGTTCAGGCACGCGATCAGGCCGATGAAGGCGATCAGCATCGAGCCCACCGCCACTGCCACGCGGACGCCGTTGCCGGTGCCGATCGCCACCGCCTCGAACAGGTTGGCCGGGCGGTGCTCCTCGAAGTCGAGGTTCAGCGTGGTGACGCGCGACGGCTCGCTGCTCGGCAGCAGCAGCTTGGCGAACAGCAGGCCGCCGGGGATCGCCATGAAGGAGGCGGCGATCAGGTAGTCGAGCGGCACCCCGAGTCCGGCATAGCCGGCCAGCACCGAGCCCGCGACCGAGGCGGTGCCGCTGGACATCACCGCGAACAGCTCGGCGTGGGTGAGCAGCGGCACGAACGGGCGGATCGCGATCGGCATCTCGCTCTGGCCCAGGAAGATCGTGGTCACCGCCGAGAAGGATTCGATCACCGAGGTGCGCAGCAGCGCGCGCACGCCGCCGCCGAGCAGGCGGGCCAGCAGCTGCATGATCCCGAAATGGTAGAGCACGGCGATCAGGGCGGAGATGTAGATGATCTGCGGCAGCACGCGCAGCGCGAACACGAAGCCGCCGTCCGGGAACAGCGTGCCCATGCGGGCACCGACCAAGTCGCCGAACAGGAAGCGTATGCCGTCGTTACCGTAGCCGAGCACGTCGTCGACCACCGCCGACACGTCGTGCAGCGCCTGCCGGCCGAGCGGCACGAACAGGATCAGGGCGGCGATCGCGAACTGCAGCAGCAGCGCGGCGGCGACCGTGCGCAGCTCGATCCGCCTGCGGTCGACGGAGAACAGCACCGCGATCGCGATCAGCGCCGCGGCACCGGCGAAGCCGTGCAGCAGCGCCGTCACGAGGTTGGGCCGTACGAGGTTGGGCGATGCTGTGCGTCGACGATCACCCGGTGCAGCCCCCGCGCGGATGAGGTTGGTCGCCCAGGCCTAGGATGGCCTCGTGCGGAAGTCGAGATGCCCGGACGCCCCATCGCCGGTGCGTCCCGCCGTTCAGTCTCCGCTGGGCAGCTTGTCCTGCGTGCGGGTGGCGAAGTCGCCGGCGTCGTGGCGCTCGTGCAGCTGGCTGGACGGCTCGCCGACCACGCGGTTGACCATGCGGCCGCGCTGCACCGCCGGACGGTCGGCGATGAGGGCCGCCCAGCGCTGCAGGTTGGTGTATTCCTGCGCCTGCAGGAAGGTCGCGGACCCGCCGTACAGCTCGCCCCTGACGAGGTTGCCGTACCAGGGCCAGACGGCGATGTCGGCGATCGAGTAGTCACGACCGCCCAGATACTCGTTGTCCGCGAGACGTCGATCCAGCACGTCGAGCTGGCGCTTCGCCTCCATCGCGAACCGGTCGATCGCGTACTCGATCTTGGTCGGCGCGTAGGCATAGAAATGGCCGAAGCCGCCGCCGATAAACGGCCCGCTGCCCATCTGCCAGAACAGCCAGCACAGGCATTCGGTGCGCGCGACGGTGTCGGTCGGCAGGAAGGCGCCGAACTTCTCGGCGAGGTAGAGCAGGATCGCGCCCGACTCGAACACCCGGATCGGTGTCGGGCCGCTCCGGTCCACCAGCGCGGGGATCTTGGAGTTCGGGTTAATCGCCACGAAACCGCTGCCGAACTGGTCGCCCTGGTTGATCCGGATGAGCCACGCGTCGTACTCGGCACCCTGCAGGCCGAGCTGCAGCAGCTCCTCCAGCATCACCGTGACCTTCACGCCGTTCGGCGTGGCCAGCGAGTAGAGCTGCAG
>CAXTOE010000208.1:0-2377 GCA_964245685.1 uncultured Acetobacteraceae bacterium
CACCGCGCGGCCGCCGAGCGAGAGGATGTTGCTCGCGACGTTGCCGACGCCGCCCGCCATCTCTCGGGTCCGGGTCAGCCGCAGCACCGGCACCGGCGCCTCCGGCGAGATCCGCTCCATCGCGCCGTAGTTGTAGCGGTCGAGCATGACGTCGCCGACGCACAGCACCGAGACGGCGGAGAAGTCCATCAGGCCGCGCCGGTTGCGGCGAAGCTCGCCACCAGCGCCGGCATGCCGAGCTGCCGCGCCGGCCTCAGCCGCGCCGCGTGCAGCACCGCCCGCGCCTCGCCGACCGAGCGGTCGAGGTCGGCGTTGACGATGACGTGGTCGAACTCCCGCCAGTGCGCGATCTCGTCGCGGGCGGCGCGCATGCGTCGGGCGATCTCCTCGGGGTCGTCGGCGGCGCGCGCGCGCAGGCGCTGCTCCAGCACCGCGAGCGACGGCGGCAGCACGAACAGGCTGACCACGTCGTCGGGCAGCGCGCTGCGGATCTGGCGGTGTCCCTGCCAGTCGATGTCGAACACCATGTCGCGTCCGGAGGCGAGCCAGGCCTCGACCGGCGCGCGCGGGGTGCCGTAGCCGCGGCCGAACACCGTCGCCCACTCCAGCAGCGCGCCGGACCGCGCCATGGCGTCGAACGCGTCGGCGCTGCGGTAGTAGTAGTGCACCCCCTCGACCTCGCCGGCGCGCGGCGCGCGTGTGGTGACGCTGACCGAGTGCCGGAGCTCCGGCTCGGAGCCGCGCAGGGCGTCGGCGATGGTGCTCTTGCCCGCACCCGAGGGTGCCGAGATCACCAGGCAGACGCCGCGCCGCCCGGCCGGTTGTTGCGCCATCTGCTCGACCGCCATCCGCTCGACCCTCGACAGGCGGCCCGCGGGAAAGCGCCGGGCCGCCGCAGCTTCTAGCAGCCGTGAGCGCGTCTGCGAACCGCCGGGCAGGCAAGGGCTCTGCCCTTGACCCGCTGGGGCCGGCGGCCCCAGACCCCGATCGTCCTCTGCTAGGCCTTGATCAGCATGACCTGGGAGCTCGGCAGCTCCAGCGGCCGCTCGGGGCGGCCGGCGAGGAACTCCGCGAAGGCTTCCCGCACGCCGTCTAGATAGGAGTAGTCGTGCGACAGGATGACGCCGCCGGGCAGCATGCGCGGGTAGAAGAACTCCAGGCAGGCCCGCGTGCCCTGCTTGAGGTCCACGTCGAGATGCACGAACGAAAAGGCGCGGTCGGCGCAGCGGACGCCCTCGCCGGTGAAGCAGCCCTTGTGGAACACGATGTTCGGCTGGTCGGCGAGGTAGGCGCGTACCGCCTCGAGCGAGGCGGCGTAGTGGCCGCGTCGCATCGCGCGCCGCTCGTCGTGGTCCGGTTCAGGCAGACCCTCGAAGGCGTCGAACAGGTGCAGCTCGGACGGGCGCCCGGCGAGGCTGATCAGCTTGGCTGAACAGCCCTGAAAGACGCCGACCTCGGCCATGATCCCGCCGACCGCACGCTGCGCCGCCGCCGTCGAGTAGATCATGAACGCTTCGTTGCCGCTGAGCAGCGACTCTCGCTCGCGCCGCACCCGCCGGATGACGTCCAGACGCGGGCGCTGCTTGTGGCCGCCCATGATGGCGAGCTCGACTCGGCTGAGCACGCCCACGGTCAGCCGGCGCAGCAGGCGCGAGCGTGCGAACAGCCGATGCATGGCCGGCTGCGGCAACAGGCCGGCGAGCCGGCGCGGCCGCCCGGGATCGGCGACGTCCGCCTCGGCCATGCATAGTGCCGCACGCGAGCCCATGAGATCCTGATCGATGCGCCTCGCTCCACCACAGAAGGACCGGCGGTAGCCGGCCGGGAGCGGTCGCGATGCGCCGCACGCTGAGGCAGCGTTCGTGCGGCTTCCAGGTTTCGCCCGCCGCTGCCGGCGCCGCTAGGGTTCCGGCTCCGCCAGCGCCTGGGTGAGGTCGGCGATCAGGTCCTCGGCGTTCTCGATGCCGATGCTGAGCCGGATCAGCCCGTCGCTGACCCCTGCCTGGGCGCGCACCGCGGCCGGCACCCCGGAATGGGTGGTCGAGGCCGGATGGCTGGCCAGCGACTCGGTGCCGCCGAGGCTCACCGCCAGCTTGAAGATGCGCAGCCGGTTGAGCACCCGGAACGCCTCCTCGATGCCGCCCTCGATGACGATGCTGAAGGTCGAGCCGGCGCCGGTCGCCTGGCGCGCGTGCACGGAGGCCGCCGGCTCGTGCTCGCGCAGCAGGTTCAGCGCGTGCACGCGACGCACCCGCGGATGCAGGGCGAGGAAGTTCGCCACCATCTCCGCGTTGCGGGCAGCCTCGCGCATGCGCAGCGACAGCGTCTCCAGCGAGCGCCCGACCATCCAGCAGGAGTGCGGGTCGAGCCCGGTGCC
>CAXTOE010000208.1:2387-5449 GCA_964245685.1 uncultured Acetobacteraceae bacterium
CCGCCTTGCTGCCCAGCGCGGCACCGCCGACCAGGTCGCTATGGCCGCCGATATACTTGGTCAGCGAGTAGACCACGATGTCGACGCCGAAGCGCAGCGGCGCCTGGAAGATCGGCCCCAGCATGGTGTTGTCGCACAGGATCAGCGGCGCGTGCCCTTGAGAGGCCGCCAGCCGGTCGCGCAGTGCCGCGACCAGCGACAGGTCGACCAGCGAGTTCAGCGGGTTGGAGGGCGTCTCCACCAGGATCACGCTGACCCGCCCGCGTGCGGTAGCGCGGGCGGCGGCGGCGTCCATCGCCTCGGCATCCAGCCCGTCGGTGAAGCCCTCGGCCGCCATGCCGTAATTGGCCAGCGTGCGCACCAGCAGGGTCTCGGTGCCGCCATAGAGCGGCTGGCTGTGCAGGATCGCGTCCCCCGGCCGCGCGTAGGCCAGGATCGTGGTCGCGATCGCCGACATCCCGGCACTGAACAGCAATCCCGCCTCGGCGCCCTCCTGGATCGCCAGCCGATCCTCGGCGATCTCGGCGTTCGGGTGGTTGAACCGGCTATAGACCAGGCCGGCGCCGCCTGCTGGCACCTCGCGCCGTCCCGACACCACGTCGAAATAATCCCGCCCCTCCTCGGCCGATCGGAACACGAAGGTGGAGGTCAGGAACACCGGCGGCTTGACCGCGCCCTCGGACAGGGCCGGATCGTAGCCGTAGCCCAGCATCAGGGTCTCCGGATGCAGGCGATGCTCCCCGGCAGGCGTCGTCAGGTGCGTGTGTCGGCTCTTGTCTTCAGCCATGGTCGATGCCTCCGGGCGCGACCTGAACCATAGGGCGGCCGAGGCGTCATGGTGGAGAATTCTGTTCGCAGCTCTCTGCTCGGACGCCTCGGGCGAAGGAAGAACCATGGAATACAGACATCTCGGCCGCTCCGGCTTCAAGGTGCCGGTGCTGAGCCTTGGCACCGGCACCTTCGGCGGCTCCAACGAGTTCTTCCGTGCCTGGGGCGACACCGACGTCCAGGGCGCCACACGCCTGGTCGATGTCTGCCTCGAGCACGGCCTCACCATGTTCGACAGCGCCGACATCTACTCCGCCGGCGCCGCCGAGGAGATCCTCGGCGGGGCGATCCGGGGACGGCGCGACAAGGTGATCATCTCGACCAAGGCCACGTTCCGCAGCTCCGACGAGCCGAACGACGTCGGCTCCTCGCGCCACCACCTGATCCAGGCCGCGGAGCGCGCGCTCAGGCGTCTCGGCACCGACTATATCGACCTGTTCCAGCTGCACGGCTTCGACGCCAAGACGCCAGCCGAGGAGACCCTGACCGCGCTGGACGACCTGGTACGGGCGGGCAAGATCCGCTACGTCGGCGTCTCCAACTTCTCCGGCTGGCACCTGATGAAGTCGCTCAGCATCTCGGAGCGCTACAACCTCGCGCGCTACGTCGCCAACCAGACCTACTACTCGCTGATCGGGCGCGACTACGAGTGGGAGCTGATGCCGCTCGGGCTGGAGCAGGGCGTTGGCGCGGTGGTCTGGAGCCCGCTCGGCTGGGGACGCCTGACCGGCAAGATACGACGCGGCCATCCGCTGCCCGCCGGCTCGCGGCTGCACAAGACGGCTGACATGGGACCGCCGGTGCCGGACGAGCACGTCTTCAAGGTGGTCGACGCCATCGACCGCATCGCCGAGCAGACCGGCAAGAGCGTGCCGCAGATCGCGCTGAACTGGCTGCTGCAGCGGCCCACGGTGTCCAACGTCATCGTCGGCGCCCGCAACGAGGAGCAGCTGGTGCAGAACCTGGGCGCGGTGGGCTGGAACCTGACGGCCGAGCAGGTCGCCGAACTGGACGCGGCGAGCGCGGTCACGCTGCCCTACCCGTACTGGCACCAGAGCGGCTTCAGCGAGCGCAATCCGACTCCGGTGTGAGGGGTTGCAGGAGGCAGGAGCAAGGGGCTTTGCCCCTTGGACCCCATCAAAGGCGGAGCCTTCGGGATCCATCGGTTTCCCGATCGGGTCTGCGGCGTGTCGGGGTTAGATCGGGCGTAAGTAAATCATCAACCAAGTGGGCGTATCGTCCTCGCCGTAACAGGAGGCGGACATGCCCTCGGAGATTCGCCACGTGCTGTTTCGGCCGGCCGAAGTCGTGCACGCGGTCAAGGAATATTATCGCCGGTCGCAGCAGTCGCACCCCGCAGGGGCGGTGCTGCGCTGCGCGGCGGAAGCCACCGGGCTCGGCGGCGCGGTCCGGTTCCGCATCACGCTCGCGGCCGATGCCGGCGAAGGATCGCAGCAGGACGTGGTCATCGAAGGCCCCACGCTCGCGGCGGCGCTGATCCTGCACTGCAAGATCCGGCAGATCCCGCTGCCGGCGGGTGGCGAGAAGTCGTTGCAATGCTTCGGCGAGCAGCTCGGCCTGGTCGTCGCCACCGGGTCCAAGTACGACCGCTCCGCGCAGAGTGCGCAGTTGCACCTCTAACAGGCGGCTGAAGAACGGGTGCGGCACGTCAAGAGGTCGGGGTCTGGGGCCGCGCCGGCCCCAGCGGGTCGAGGGCGGAGCCGTTGGCTTCCTCATCGCTGGGCTGCCGGCGCTCCCGCGAAGGCGGCCGCCGCCGCGACCTGGTCCGGGTGCGGGGTGATCCCGGTATAGAGGATGAACTGCTCCAGCGCCTGCACGGTCTGGATCTCGGCGCCGGTGACGACGCGCTTGCCGAGGCCGCGGGCGGTGCGCATCAGTCTGGTCTCCGAAGGCAGCGCGACCGCGTCGACGATCACCTCTGCCGCCTCGACCTTGGCCTCATCGAACGCCTGGTCATCGGCCTCCGGGCCGCCCTGCATGCCGATCGGGGTGGCGTTGACCAGCATCGCCGGCCGGACGTCGCCCAGCGCCTCGCGCCAAGCGTAGCCGAGCCTGCCGGCGAGCGCCTGCCCGGCGCCTTCGTTGCGGGCGACGATGGTGCCGCGGCTGAAGCCGCAGTCGCGCAGGGCGCAGGCCATCGCCTTCGCCATGCCGCCGCTGCCGCGCAGCGCGAACGGCGTCGCGGGATCGACCCCGCCCTCTCCCACCAGCCG